>JAKUNJ010000005.1 GCA_022451965.1 Dehalococcoidia bacterium
ATCAAGTGTTACATGGACTATCCCTGCTCTTTCAGCAAATATTCCATGTCTAACAGTAAATAATGATAGTTCTACTCCAAACTCTGATGGTGGATCATCTCACACCAACTTTGCTGCGATAGCAACTACTTGTGCAACAGCAAAATCTGAGCCAGATGTGACTCTTGACTACTTCAGTTCCGTAACTGACTTAGCAGGAAACAGAGGGTTCAGTGATGCAACAACAACTGATACAGACGATGGGCCTTCATTTAAAGATGCATATTCATTCAATATTGATGAATTGAAGCCATCTTTAGATCCAGCTCAAACTGAAACAGGTGTTTACTGGAATCCAGGCACAACTGCAGAAAAAACTGGTGACACAACAAAAATGGTTGTAGCATTTGATGATGAAATATTAACTGCTCCAGCCTCATCTTTTGAAATTACAACAGATGCAGGAACAGTTCTAACTCCTATTGCAACAGAGATTGGTACTAAGGGTACTACTGCTGCTGGAGCATCATATGATGAGAGAAAGAATGTTTACTTAACTCTTGGAACTGCTTTGGCCACATCTGAGACACCAAAAGTAAAATTGGTTGGAGATGTAACTGACTTAGCTGGTAACTCTAATAAGTCTGGTACAGTTGACAACGCTGTAGATAAAATTAAGCCTTCGCTTACTTTATCACTTTCAGGTGGTACAGGTACAGGAGCTTCTCCTGACGACTCAGTTGGTCTAACAAAAAGTAATATGGTTATGACTATAACAAGTTCAGAAGTTCTAAGTGGAGTACCTACCATTTCAATCTTCTCAGAAGATTATGGAACTGGTGCAACATACGGATCAATAGGTGATGACCTAGATCTAGCTACAGTTGCAGCAGGATCTTCAGTAACATTGACAATCAATACAAATACTGTTGTTGATACTGATAAAGATGGAAGTCTCCTTGATGAGGTTTACATCTTAGCATCAACTGCTGAGCCTCCTTCAGATACTGAACTACAAAATCTAGAGATTACTTCAGTAACAAATAGTGGTGAAAATGTAATAGTTATTGTAAAGAATAATAACTCTGGTGCCCTAGCTGGTGGTGCTGATGAGATAAAGCTTGAAGCTAATGCAAATGCAGCATACAGTGCTACTAGTGATGAAACTTCTAGTGAAGGTACTGTAACAGCAGTTGCTGTTGATTCAACATCATTCACAGCTACTTTTGATGGAACTAGTACAGTATTCTCTGACATTGGAACAAAAGATTCTAAAGCTGTAGTACTTAGTGCTACAGACATAAACAGTAACGTAGGTACATTAGGAACTAGAGATCAGGATGCTACAACTGGACTTTATAAGTTTAGACTTGATAGAACTGCTCCAATCCTAAAAACTCCAATAACCGACGCAACTATTGCTGGTGAAACAACACTACCTAGACCATACGTGATATTTGATTTCACAGATGAATCTAAGGTAACAGTTGTATCAGCTTCATTCGGTGGAGATGATGTACTTGCTAAACTAGCTACAACAAATAGCAAGAAGTACTTCATGGTACCAGATGCAGACCTAACTGCTAAAACTTATGCTGTAACAGCAAAAGGTACAGACTTAGCAGGTAACAAAGGTGCTGAAGGTACTTACAACTTGAAAGTTACTTCAAGAAAAGATTATAAAGCTACAATACTAGCAGGATGGAATCTAATGTCATTCCCATCTGATCCAGTAGCAAACTCAGTTTCAGCAGTGTTTACTAATGCAGGAATTGACCAAGTTGTTGGATACGATGCTATGTCTAAAGGTTCTCCATGGAGTGTTGCAACTAAAGATTCAGCTACAGGACTATTCTCAGGTGGATTGGAAACAATTTCAGCTGGTAATGGTTACTGGGTACACTCTGATGAATTCTCTAGCCAATCAGTTGCTTTGACAGGACCAGAAGGACCTAGTGCTTCTGCTCCACCAGCAATTGAAGCTATTGAGCTAGCTAGTGGATGGAACTTAGTTGGTATTACTGATGCAACTAAAGCTAAGACTCAAGCTAATGAAGGTGACGTTTACAAAACTGTTGCAAATTACCTTGGTGCTGGTGGTGGTTCATCAATAACTAAAGCATTCTCATATAGTACTACTGGACTATCATGGAGCGCACAAGCTCTTGATTCCGGAAATGTAACTATTGGTCAAGCATTCTGGGTTTACGCTAAACCTGATGCTAATGGATTGCTAACACCAATTGTTCCATAAGGAATAAATTAGCTAAAAATAAAAAAAAGCAGTCTGAAATATGACTGCTTTTTTTTATTTAAAAATTCTATAATGTTTATATAAACCAAATTTTAATTGATTATGAAAAAGATGTATAAAAGAATTCTGTTTTTTGTTTTTGCTTTCGCTATATCGCTTAATGTGTTTAGTTCTGAAGCTTCTTTACAAGCTCAAGATATACCAGAATTACATATGCTTGTCTTGCAAGGTGACATAACAGTTTCTGGACTTAAAGACTCCAGTGTTGATGGACTTATTTTAACTGCTAAGATTGATGGTCAAGAAGTTGGATCAATTGAGATTTCAAAAGGTACAACCTCTTCTAGATATATTGCTTTAGAAATTGGTCCCAACGCTCCACTAGAAGGAAAAACTATAAATTTATTTATAGGTAATGAGAAAGCTAATGAGTCTATTCCATTTGGACCAACAACTCCTAGTGGACAATATTGTCCTGGTTGTAGTTGGGTACTTCCTCTTTCCAAAACTCTAAACCTATCATTCAATTCCTTTCCTCAAGCTACACCTACACCTGTACCTGCTTCTGTTGCTCCTGCCTTTATCAGTGGTAATGTTATATTTGGTTCAATTTTATCTGCTCCTTCAGAATTGACTGCAATTGAAGCTTTTATTGATGGTGAACTTGTAGGTACTGGATCTGTATTAGGACCAGATTTTAGTATAACAGTTGATCCTGGAAACGAAAATTATCTTGGAAAACAGGTTATTTTCAAAATAGGAGGATCTGATTCTAAAACTACATATTCCTTTGTACCTGATGATTTTATTACTGAATTTAAATTATTCTTCCCAGAATACGTAGCACCCACACCCACACCCACGGTAGTTGCTCCAAGTGCTCCAACACCTATCCCTGAGCCAACAAGAACACCAACCCCTATCCCTGAACCAACACCTACATATACGCCTACTGCTACACCAACACCCATCGGACTTGGCATGTCTGTAGATAATTCTGATTCTCAAATAATATTGGAAGATTCTGACTCAGGAGGATGTAACTCTAGAGGAGGTGGAGCTGCAAGCTTGAGCCTTATAGTTTTGTCAGCTGTTCCACTTTATGTATTAAATAGACGAAGAAAAAATTAATTTTAATGGATATAACTTGGTTAGGTAATAATTCTTTTTTTATATCAGATGAACTGGTAAGTATTGTAGTAAATCCAGATGATTCAATTCTGAGTTCTTCATTAATAAATGAGAACTCAGTTGTTATTGCAACAGAATCACAAAGCTCTTATTCTACTAATCTTCCAGTTGTAGACTCACCAGGAGAATATGAAGTTAATAATTTGTCTATTTTTGGAGTAGCAAATGGAATATTAAAATCTGGTGAAAAGCTAGTAAGTACTTGTTTTAAGCTTGAATCTAGAGGCCTTTCAGTTGCTGTAGTTGGTAATATTGGTGGTCCATTTGATTCAGAGGCTCTCTCAGGGCTTAGTTCATCTCACGCAGTTGTATTTTCACCTGATAATAATAATATTGACGCAGAAATACTTGTTAATGCTATAAGATCTTTAGAAACTAAGAAAATAATCATTTCTGGATTCGATAAAAATTCTGCTAAGAGTAGTCCAGGTTTAGATAGTGTAAACAAAGTATTAGGAGTTAAGGATTTTGAATCAAAAAATAAAGCTTCTTTTACTTTGAATAATTTGGGAGATTCTCAAGAAATTATTATTCTAGAAAATTAAATGTTTCTCTCATAAGTTAGACTTGCAGTATATAATAGAAAGATAATTAGTTTTCTAAATCATGACTCAACAAAAAGAATATTATCAAATATTAGGTGTTTCTAGAGATGCTTCAGAAGAAGAAATAAAAAAAGCTTTTAGACAGCAAGCTCTTAAGTATCACCCTGATAGGAATCAAGAGCCAGGAGCAGATGAAAAGTTCAAAGAAATTAATGAAGCATATCAGGTCCTAAGTGATCCAGAAAAAAGAAAACTCTATGATCAATATGGATATGATGGACTAAGAAATGCTGCAAATGGATCTTCAGGTTTTTCTGGATTTGAAGATCTTGGAGGATTTGGTAGTATTTTTGATGCATTTTTTGGTGGTTCATCTTCTGGAGAAACAAACTCTTCAAGGGGTAATGATTTAGAAATTCCTGTAACTATATCTTTTGAGGAATCTGCTTTTGGTACAGAGAAAGAAGTTATAGTAGACAGATACGAGACATGTGATATCTGCAATGGTTCAAAGGCTGAACCGGGATCAGATAAATCCACTTGTTCAAGCTGTAATGGTTCAGGTAAAGTGACTAGACTACAAAAAACATTTTTTGGACAATTTCAGCAAGTTTCAACTTGCTCTTCTTGTGATGGTGAAGGTGTGAATATTTCTAAAAAATGTAAATCCTGTAAAGGGACTGGTAGAAAGCGAAATAATAGAAAATTAGCAATAACAATTCCTGCTGGAATAGAGGATGATTCTAAGATAAGAATCAGAAATCAAGGTGATTCTGGGTTGAAAAAAAATCAATCAGGAGATTTATATGTGAGTGTAAATGTGACTCCTCATGAAAAATTTCAAAGACTTGCATCAGATATTTATTCAATAGAAGATATAAATATTGCTCAAGCTGTATTAGGAGATAAAATTGTTGTGCAAACTTTGGATGGAGATGTTGAGCTTAAGATACCACCAGGAATTCAATCTGGCAAAAAACTTAGATTATCAGATAAAGGAATAGTTTCTATTGGAAGAGGTAATAGAAGAGGAAGTCATATAATCACAATTAATATTTCAACTCCAACAAATCTTTCTGAAGAGCAAAAAAAATTATTTGAAGAATTGAAAAAATCTTTTAAGTAAAAAAATAATGTTAGATAAATCAATTATTGAAGTATCTCTAGAAATAGAAAAAGAATTCGTTGAACCCGTTTCATATTTACTAAAGAAACATTGTGACTTTGATTATATAGTGGAAGAAAAACTAGAATATAGTCCCGATGAAAATGAAACAAAGCCAGAAATAAATACTGTAATAATTAGATCGTATATTATAGATGATAAGGAACAAAAATCTAAGATTGCATTTATAGAAGGTGGTATTTCTTTAATTAGACTAGTTGCAGAAATACCTGAAATAAGAATAAAAAAAATTTTAGAGAAAGAATGGATAAACCAAGAATTTCCCTCAATAAAAATTGGGGAAAAATTTATTATAAGCTCAGATAAATCGTTAAGTTTCAATAAAGATTCTCGAATACTAATAAACTTAAATCCAGGTCTAGGATTTGGAACTGGTCATCATCCAACTACTAAAATGATGCTGGAGCATATAGAAAAAATAAACTTTTCAAATAAAAAAGTTCTTGATTTTGGTTGTGGTTCGGGTATTTTGACAATTGCTGTTAATAAGATGGATGCACTAGAAGTATGGTCTATAGATACAGATGAAATGGCTATTATTTCATCTCAAGAAAACTTAAAGAGATCAAATATTAATACAGAAAAATTATTGCAAGGTTCTCTAGAAACTTTAGACAATAAACTTCTTTTTGACATAATTTTAGCTAATATTTCTTCAAATATTATTATGAAATATTCATACGAAATGAAAAAAAAATTAAGTCTAGATGGTTTATTGATTTGCTCAGGCATTCTTTCAAAAGATGCTGATATTACATCAGAAAAACTTATAGATAATGGATTTGAAATGATATCTAAAACTATAGAAGAAGATTGGGTATCTATGATTTTAAGGTGATTTCACATGAGAATATTTTATAAAGATAAAATTGAAGAGGTTATTGAGATTGTATCTTCTAGAACTCATAAAATAAAATCAGTTTTACGATCTAAATTAGGAGATGAAATTGAAATTTTTGATGGAAATGGTACTAGTTATATTTCAGAAATAATGTCAATTTCTAATAATTCAGTAAAGTTAAAAGTCGATAAAAATAATCCAGAAATAGTTATAAATTCCTCACCTCAAATAACTTTAGCTTTTTCAGTCTTAAAACCTTCTAGATATGAAATTGCTATTGAAAAAACAACTGAAATTGGAATAAGTAATATTGTGCCATTAATTACTCAACATACTAATGATACTTATGTAAAGATGTTTTCTCAAAAGAGAATAGAAAGATTAGAAAATATTTCTATTTCAGCTGCTGAACAATGTGGGACTAATTTTGTTCCTACAATACAAAGTCCAAAAAAATTATCTGAATTCTTAAATTTTTATAATCAAGAAGATACATTAAAAATATTATTTTATGAAAAATCAAAATCAAATAAACTAACCTCTAAAAAATTAAAAGAATATAAACAAATTATTCTTGTAATTGGTCCTGAAGGTGGATTTTCAGAGCAAGAATTAGATACTTTTAAAAAATATAATTATGAAATTGAGAGTTTAGGTAATAATATCTTAAGAGGTGAAACAGCTGCTATTTGTGCAGTGCATAATATTAATATGCTTATTAGTTCTATTCATTAGTATTTTCTCTACTCATTAGATCAGTAATGCCTTCCATAGGATTTTTTTCTTGAAAGAGTACCTTATAAATTTCATTAGTAATTGGAAATTCAATTATTTTTTCACCTAATATTTCTTTTATTATTTTTGTAGTTTGAATCCCTTCAACTACTCCATCAATACTTTCTAAGGCTACTTCTAAATTTTTTCCCTGAGCTATTAATCTACCTAGTTTATTATTTCTGCTATTTTCGTTAAAACATGTAGTAATAAGATCTCCTAAACCTGAATTACCATAAAAAGTTTTAATTTCTCCTCCAAAATATTTAGATAGTTTTGTAATTTCATATAAACTCCTTGTAATATAAGAAGCCATAGAATTAGTTCCTAGATTATATTCAAAAATAATTCCAGCACCAATTGCAAAAATATTCTTAAGTATGCCTCCTAATTCAATTCCCAGAACATCATTTGAGCTGTAAGTTCTAAATGAATTAGTGTTAAAAATTCTTCTTATATTATTTTCATGAATTGGACTTATTCCAATTACCGAAGTGGCAGGTTTATTTTTATATATTTCTAAAGAAATATTAGGACCTGAAATAACACCAATATTTTCTTTAGGAATACTTAATTTTTCTAAAATATATCGAGATATTGTTTTTTTTGAATTATTTTCAAAACCCTTAACTGCACTTATAACAACGTGATCTTCAGTTATATAATTACAAATTCTATTTATATTTTCTTCTATATTTGCACTAGGTACGGCTAAGATAATTATATTTGATTCGCTAATTATTTCTTCCGCAAAATTTGAAATAATTATATTTTTTTTTATATTAAATTGTAGATTTCTTGATATAGATCTTGTTCGATTTAGATTTTTATTTTCTTCATCATTTCTAGATAACAAAAATAATTTACCAACATTTTCTGAAAGAATATTACATAGCGTAATTCCCCAAGATGTAGACCCTACAACAGTTACTTTATTTTGTTTCATTATTATTAAAAGTAATTTTATTTTCAGTATTATTTATGATTCTAATTATATTTTGACGATGCTTGAATATAATTATCGATGGTATGACTATTCCAATATATAAAAAATTATAGCTAATAATATCGCTAAAAATAGCTAAATAAAATATCAATAACATAGAAATTAATGATCCTAAAACTGATCCTAAGGAAACATATTTCGTAAGATAAATAATTGGTAAAGAAGGTATTAGTGCAATTGATATTAAAGGTATGTGAATAATTACGCTACCGAAACCTGTAGCAACTCCTTTTCCACCCTTAAATCTATGATAAATTGGGAAGCAATGTCCTATAACTATAAAGCATGAACTAAGAATATGGATTATCTCTTCATCAAAGATTAACTTTATTATAAAAATTGGAATAAGTCCTTTTAATATATCTAGTATAAGAACAACCACTCCTGGCTTTATTCCTAGGACACGATTAATGTTTGTAGCTCCAGTACTTTTAGAACCAAAATTTCTTATATCTAATTTATAAAAAATTTTTCCAAGTAAAATCCCATTTTGAACCGAGCCAATAAGATAGCAAATAATAATTATAATTATGTAGGAAATATTCAATATTTTTTCCCCTTGACGAACTTTAAACTTATGGGACATCCCGCAAAATCAAAGTTTTGACGAATATTATTTTCAAGATATCTTTTATAACTAAAGTGTATTAAGTCATAATTTGATGATTCAAATTTGAACCCAGGTGGACCCACCTTGTATTGGCTAATTGAAAATAACTCTGGAGTCTTATTACCTTTTGACGGAGGTTGTTTTTTTGTTAAGGCATCCAAAAAGCATTTATTAAGTTCTTTTTGATTAATTCTTTTAATTGAGTTTTCATACACCTTTATAGCTTCTGGTACAATTTTATCAATATTTTTTACTTCTTTTGCTGATGTAAGTATTACAGGTATATCAGGTATATGACTAAATTTTTCTTTCAATCTATTTATTAGATTTTCAGATTCAATATTATCTAGAAGATCGATTTTATTTAATACTATAATGCATGGTCTCATTAGGTCTTTTATGAAACCAGAAATATGCAGATCTTGAGCTGTGATCATTTCTTCAGCGTTAATTATCAAAATACACACATCTGCCATTTCGATTGATTTTAATGACCTTATTGATGAATATTTTTCTATTCCTGGATCAATTTGACCTCTTTTTCTAAGACCAGCTGTGTCAATAAACTTTATGTTTTTATCATCATAATTAATCAAATAATCAATACTGTCTCTAGTTGTTCCAGGAATTTCACTGACTATTGACCTATTTGATTCGGTTAGTAAATTAAAAATACTTGATTTACCAACATTAGGGTGTCCAACTATTGAAAGTTTTATATTTTCTAAATCAGATGGAATATTTTTTGAATCATCTAAAACTTTTTCTAATAAATCAGTTATACCCCTATTGTGATATGCACTAATTTTTACAGTTTCAAACTCCGATAATCCGCTGAATTCAAAAGAGTTATGCTGACTATTAGCTAAATCTAATTTATTGATAGCAAGGATTGCTTTCTTATTGTTTTTTCTTATTAGATCGATGACTTCATAATCTAGAGGATTTATTCCTTCTTTTCCATCAACCATAAAGATTAATTTATCACTTTCTCTTATGGCACTTAAGGCTTGGTCTGTAATTGAAGTCTGAAACAATTCATCTGACTTTTGATCAATTCCTCCAGTATCAATTAATATAAAATTCTTTCCATTCCAGTTAGTGTTAATTGAAATACGATCCCTCGTAGTACCTGACACACTAGATACAATAGATATTCTTTCTCCAGCTATTCTATTAAATAATGTTGATTTACCTACATTAGGTCTACCAATTATGGAAATAATCATTTTAAATGTACTATTTATATAGTTATTCTACAGATTTGAAAAAATGTATTCCATAAGCCCCGTTTGAGCCCATAGTCTATTTTCTGCTTGATCAAATACTACAGATCTAGAGTCATATAATAAACCATCTTCAATTTCTTCTCCAGGATGCGCAGGCAAATCATGCATAAATTTTACTGTTGGTTTTGCCATATCAAGTAAATTTGAATTTACTTGATAACCGTTAAAATCTTGAAGTCTTTTATTCTTCTCTTCTTCTTGCCCCATACTTGTCCAAACATCTGTATAAACAATATCTGAATCAGGGATTATCTCATTAGGATAATTTGAAAATTGAAACCTTTCTTCTCCAAGATCTAAAAAACGATCTGATGTTTCACTATCAAATTCATACCCCTTAGGAGAGCTCACAGAAAATAATCCTCCTAAACTTAGAACTGCATATCCCAGGCTTTTAGCAACATTATTACAATCACCAATATAGGTAATTTTTTTATCTATTAAGGTACCTAGATTCTCGTGTATTGTCATTATGTCAGCTAGAGCTTGGCATGGGTGCTCATCATCAGTTAAGGCATTTATAACAGGAATTTTTGAATAATTACTAAATATTTCAATTTTTTCTTGTTCAAATGTTCTTATAATAGCTAAATCTCCCATTCGACTAACTACGCTAGATACATCTGGAATTGGCTCTCTACTACCCATTCCTACTTCTTCAGGTGAGAAATATATTGCATTACCTCCAAGCTTTTGAACTCCTGCAATAAATGATAATTTAGTTCTAAGTGAAGGCTTATCAAAAAGTAAGATTGCAGTTTTATTACTAAGAATAGTTGATTTTTTACTATTCTTGAATTCAATTCCTAGATTGATTATGTTAAGTAAATCATTGGATTCACAATCACTAATTTTGATTAAGTTTTTTATCATTATGCTGGCTTAAATACTGGTAAGTTTTGTCCATCTGCATCAATAAAATCTAATATTAAGTCCATCCCTATACTTAGATTTTCTGGTTCTGGATCAACTCCTATAATTCTTGTAGGCATATTTATACCTTCTTCTAGGGTAACTATTGCAGCAATATATGGTACTTCTTCTACAAAACTTGGATGTGGTGCTTGATGAACTATTGTAAAAGTATATAATTTTGCTTTGCCTGATGCTTCTATCCATTCAACATCTCTACTACCATCTTTGGTAGATACAGCTCTTGGGTAGAATTGAATATGATCACCAAACTTTTGGATTAATAATTTATTCTCATTAGCTCCTTCCCAATATTTATCTGATTCTGGTTGAGGTATGGGCTTTATCTTTTCACTCATATTTGACTCCTTATTATATTAATTATTTGATGTTAGTAAAACTGTTCCAGTACTTGATAATAATCCTCCCGTTCCATGGGCTAGAGCAATATTACAATTATCTATTTGCCTTTCTCCGGTTTCACCTCTTAGTTGCCTTACTGCTTCTAATACAGTAAATATTCCATACATACCAGGATGAGTATAAGAAAGGCCTCCACCTGATGTGTTAAGAGGAAATGTACCCCCTGGAGCAGTTACTTGATTTGCAACAAAATCAGGTCCTTCTCCAGGTCCACAAAAGCCTAAACTTTCTAATGTTGCTAAAACTGTGTAAGTAAATGAATCATATATCATTGCCAAATCAATATCTTTGTAATCCAAACCAGCCATTTCTAATGCCCTAGGGCCAGTGTTTCTTCCATATGTTCTGGTTAGATCAGGCATTTGAGATAATACGCTACCATGATCATGCCCTTCACCAACTCCTAAAATTTTTATTGGTCCTTTTTTTGTATCTTTTGCCTTTTCCATTGAAGTTACGACTATTGCTGCACCTGCATCTGTTACTAAACAACAATCTAAAAGATGAAATGGCCAAGAAACCCATCTAGAGTCATGGTAATCATCAAAAGACATTGGTTTATCGTAAAAGTAGGCTTTTTCATTCATATTTGCCCATTTTCTTGTAGAAACAGCAATTTCTGCTAGAGCTTGACGTGTTCTATCTTCTCCATACATTTCCATATATTTTCTAGCAGCCATAGCATAGTTTATAGGTGGCCCCATTATTCCATATGGAGAAGTATATTGATCTGCAGGCATACCCCCTCCACTTCTATTTCTGGCTCTATCACTTCTTCCACTCTGACCATGCGTTATTAATGCAACCTCACAATATCCTGCATTTATAGCTGCCAAAGCATGAGCCAGATGAATAACAAATGATGAACCACCAACTATTGTAGAATCTGTAAAGTTTGGCTCAATACCTAGATATTCTCCTAAATCATATGTTGAATATCCAGCAGTAAATAAACCATCTACGTCAGATATGCTCAAACCCGCATCTTCTAACGCATTGTGTGCAGCTTGAGCATGGTGCCCTAGAGGGGAGATATCAGGAACCTTGCCAATTTTATCTGATTCTGCAACTCCTACAATTGCGGCTTTTCCTGATAAGGATTTTCTTAGTTCTTTCATTTTTTGCCCTTCTACTAAAAAATTATGTATCTTAATATTCTTGAGTAAATGATAGCAATTTAAATGAATTTTTCTACTTTAGAGGAGAGTAATCTGTTGGATTTAGTAATTGGTTCTCCACATTCTTAACAATAAGTCCATCTTTGTGAGACTCTTCAACTACTTTTGCCCACTCAGGATCATTTCTGAAATTATTCCATGATTCAATCCTTGATTCATGACTTTCATAAGCCAAAAGATAAGTCAAAGTGTTGTTACTTGGACCTACATCTGCAACCCAGTATCCTATATTTTTCATACCATGTTTTTCAAATAATTTGAGAGTATGGTTTCTAAATCTAGAATTTAAGTTCTCAAGCCTACCTGAAAAGCATTCGTATATTCTAAGTTCATAAATCATTCCGGTAATCCTTATTCTGAAGCAAATGCTTCGTTAGTTGTAATATTAAATACGTGATACTGTTCTTTATAACATTGTTCAGCTTCTGATATAAAACTAAGATATGTTCCCATAGGTAAAGAATAGCTTATTAAGTTAGGATGATCATTTTGATTTGGGACTGAAGCTTCAGCTATTATGGGAATTTTTACGTTTATCATTATCCATTCACTAGTAATAATTCCTCTTCTAAAGTTTTGAATATCATTACAGAAGTCATAATTTTGAGAGTCGTCAAATGATTTCTGGGTATAGGCTACCGATATATAAACAGTTTCATCTGTATTGTTTCTATAAATAGATACAAATCGACCATCTTCTCTAGAGTCAAAAGGGAAATATATTGAACTTTTTGTAACCTCTGGTTCAATAATTAATGTTTCATCTTCACAAGAAACAAAAATTACCATAAAAATTGATAATAATAGTAATATTTTTTTCAATTTATCCTCCTTAAATGGTCGGGGCAGCAGGATTTGAACCTACGACCTCCCGGCCCCCAGCCGGACGCGCTACCAAGCTACGCCATGCCCCGCAATTTTTTTTGCAATATAATATTAGATAGAATACATTATTATATAAATCCATACCCACAAAAAAAATATGCAAATTAAAGAACTTAAAGATGAGGCCTCAAGATTAAGAGATCAAATTATCCAAATTTTGAGGAATGTTTGACCTAGAAAAACTAAAATCTGAAGTAATAGAATTAGAAAAAAAATCGTCTGACCAAGATCTTTGGAAAGATAGTAATTTCGCCAAAAAATTTTTGCAAAATCTTAAACATAAGAAAGATTCTCTAAGCCAATTTATGAATTTAGAAAACTCTTCTTTGGAGATAATAGAATTATGTGATATTTCACTTGAACTTAATGATGAAAGTTCTGGAGAATCAATAATTGAATCAATAAATCAACTTAAAAATTTATATAACAAGATTTCTCTAAAACTAAAAATGAAAGGAGAATTTGATCAAAGAAATGCTATCTTGGGAATAAAGCAAGGTGCAGGAGGGGTAGATTCTCAAGATTGGGCAGAAATTTTATTAAGAATGTACAAAAGATGGTGCGAAATTAATGATTTTACTATGGAAATTATACATATTTCACCTGGAGAAGAAGCAGGAATAAAGTCTGTTGTAGTAAAAATTGAAGGAGATTATGCTTACGGCTTACTTTCAGCAGAAAAAGGTACTCATAGATTAGTTAGGATATCACCCTTTGATACAGGTAATAGAAGGCATACATCTTTCTCTTTAGTAGAAATAATGCCAGAATTAGAATCTGAAGAGGAAGTAAATATTGATTCTAAGGATATAAGAATAGATGTTTTCAAAGCAGGAGGAGCAGGAGGTCAGAGTGTTCAAAAAAATTCTACTGCGGTTAGAATTACTCATCTTTCTTCGGGAATTACAGTTTCAGTCCAAAATGAAAGGTCACAGTTACTAAATAAAGAACTAGCTATGAAAATATTGCAGTCTAGACTGAAAGAGCTTGAGCTAAAAAAACAAAGAGAAATAGAATCAAAAATTAAAGGAGAGCATATCTCTGCAGACTTTGGATCGCAAATAAGATCATATGTGATGCATCCCTATAAAATGGTAAAAGATCACAGGACTGATTTAGAAATAAGCGATATTGATGGGGTACTAGATGGTAATATTGATGAATTTATAGAAGCATTTTTGTTAAAAAATATAGATTAAAGTTAATTATCTTTTACAAAATTTTTTTTTCATATAATATTCATTTATTTCAGATAAAATTATAGTTATATAATAAACTAGGAAAAAAATAATATGATTTCAAAATTAAAGATTTTTTTATTCTCGGCAATTATCATAGCAGCACTTTCATGTGGCTCAGACGATACCTCTGAGGAGCCTGCATCAATAGGGAAAAATTCTAATGTTGCTCCAAGTTTAGAAGGTAATTCTACTGGAAGCTCATCGGGCTCCAAAGAAAATATTTTTAGGATTAATTTTTCTGATCCTCCTACATTTGATCCTCACTTGGTAACAGATACTACATCTGCTTCAATAATTGTTGAAATTTTTTCAGGATTAGTAACTTTAAATAAAAATCTAGATATAATTCCAGATTTAGCAGAATCATGGGAAATATCAGATGATGGAACTGTTTATACTTTTAAATTAAGAGAAAATATAAAGTTTTCTAATGGTGATAATGTAACAGCTGAAGATTTCAAATGGTCAATTGAACGAGCTGCCAATCCAGATACTGGGTCATATAATGCCGATGTTTATTTGGGAGATATAGTTGGAGTTAAGGAAGTTATAGAAAGTAATGGTTCCAAAACTTCAATTGATGGAGTAAAAGCTTTAGATGATAAAACTCTTGAAATAACCATAGATTCGCCTAAAACCTACTTTTTGGCTAAATTGACATATCCAACAGCTTTTGTCTTGAGCAAAAATTATATGGAATCTCAAGGAGATAATTGGATAGACAAACCCGTAGGAACTGGTCCATTTATTCTTCAGGAATATCAGATAGGGCAAATACTTAAACTCAAAAGAAATGATCTATATTGGGGTGAAAAATCTAAGGTAGATGGCGTAATAATGAACCTTGCAGGTGGTGTGTCTATGGCAATGTATGAAAATGATGAAATAGATATCACAGGAGTTGGTCTTGCTGACCTGGAAAGAGTAAAAGATCCCAATGATCCTTTGAGTAGGGATTTAGTTGATGTTCCCCCACAATTTACATTGTCTTATATTGGATTTAATGTAAATATGCCTCCTTTTGATGATGAAAATTTTAGAAAAGCACTTACGCATGCAGTTGATAAAGAGCTAATTGCAGACAAGATTTATTCTGGATTAACAAAGCCTGCATATGCTGTGATACCTCCTGGCTTTCCAGGTTTTAGTCCAACTATTAATGGCCTGGAATTCAATGCTGAATTAGCTAAAGATTATCTTGAAAAATCTAAGTATGCTGATCCTTCAAGTAGGCCTAGAATTATTGTAACTATTCCTGGTACTGGAGGTTCACCTGGCTTGGATACTGAAGTTATTTCAGATATGTGGAGAGAGACTCTTGGTGTAGAAGTAGAAATTCAACAGGTAGAATGGGCTACTTACTTACAAGATATGAACAGAAAAAGACTACAAGTATGGGCTGGATCTGGGTGGCAAGCTGACTACCCTGATCCTCAAGATTTTATTGATATTCTTTTTTATAGCGAATCTGATGTAAATCATGGAAATTATAAAAATTCTAGAGTAGACGATCTCATTATAGAAGCTCGTACAGAATTAGATCAAAATAGAAGATATCTTTTGTACAATCAAGCAGAGCAAATAGTTGTTGATGAGGCTCCAATACTTCCACTGTGGTTTGATACAGATGGATACGCCTTGGTAAAACCATGGGTTAAAGGTTATTCATTTACACCAATAATTGTTCCAAAATACAAAGATTTATACATAGAGTAATAATTTGATATAGATTTGAGATTATAAATTGTTTATAAACAAATCATGTTGAAGTATATTTTCAAAAGAATAATTTGGATGCCTATCCTTTTACTTATGGTTTCTTTAATTGTATTTTTCCTAGGAGTTTATGGGCCAGGTGATCCAATAGAAGTTCAATTAGGCAATAACTATGACGAAGAATCTGCGGATAGAATAAGAGAAAAAATGGGTTTAAATGACCCTGTATTTGTTCAATGGTTCAATTATGTAAGAAATGCAGCGGTTGGAGATTTTGGAGAGTCTTATGTATTCAAGAATAGAGAAGTTTCTGAATTATTAATTCCAAAATTAATAGTATCTGCGAAACTGAATATTATTTCTTTTTTTATAGCAATTATAATTGGAACACCACTAGGATTTTATGCTGCTGTTAATAATGGTAATTTTAAAGATCCTATCGTTGTAATTTTTTCATTAGTTTTTTATGCAATGCCTGTTTTTTTTACGGCGCCTTTTCTAATTCTTATATTTGCTTTGCAACTAGATTTAGTTCCTGCAGCAGGCTGGGGCGGTGTATTTGATAAAAGAATTATTTTACCTGCATTAACAATAGGTGTTCCTGGAGCAGCGGTATTTGTAAGACTAATACGCTCTTCAATGATTGAAGTTTTAGACACCGATTATGTAAAATTAGCAAGAGCAAAAGGTGTTAGTGAAAGTAAAGTTTTATGGAAGCATGCTTTTAGGAATGGAATGTTGCCTGTTGTTACCATAATGGGATTTTCTCTAGCTGGATTATTTGGAGGTTCATTGATAGTTGAAATTTTATATGGAATTCCTGGAGTTGGAAGAATTTCTTTAGACTCAGTTTATTCCAGAGATTATCCAGTAATAATGGCTATTGTATTATTAGGCTCTAGTGCTCTTGTTGTAGCAAACCTTATTATAGATTTTTTATATACACTAGTTGATCCGAGGATAGAATTACAGTGATGAACCTTAATCCTAAGAATTTATCATCTACAAAATTATTCATAATGAATTTTAGTAGAAAAAAACTAGGAGTTATATGTGTGGTTTTAGTTTCAATAATTTACTTAATTGGAATATTTGCACCTCTTCTTGCTCCTTATGATTATTCAGAAACTAATCTTTTGAAAACTCAATCTGCTCCTGATTTAGAAAATTTATTGGGTACAGATAGATTAGGTAGAGACATACTTTCAAGAGTAATTTGGGGAATTCAAACTACTGTTATAGTTACAATAACAGGTTTACTCACAGGCTCATTGATTTTGGGTTTGTTTTTGGGATTATTAGCTGGTTATTACAGAGGTATATTTGATTTTATAGTGATGAGAACCGGTGAATTAGTTTCATCATTTCCTGATATTCTATTGATAATATTATTGGCTGCAACTCTAAGGCCCAGAATCACAACCTTTTTCTATTCTATAGAGGATAACTTTAATATTTCTGGGTTAGTTAGTAGTGGAATTATAGACTATTTAGTTATAGGTATAGCTCTACTTCCATTGAGTTGGTTTGGAACAATGAGATTGATTCGGGCACAAGTATTTAGTATTAGGAATATTGAGTATGTTCAATCAGCTAGAACCTCTGGAGCAAGTACCCTAAGAATAGTTACAAGACATGTGTTACCAAATGTAGTAGCTCCATTAGTTGTAACTGCAACTTTTGGCTTGGGTGCTGTAGCCTTATCTGAGGTCATTCTTTCTTTTTTTGGTTTAGGCGTTCAACCTCCTAGACCAAGTTTAGGAGCTATGTTATCTGATGTTTCTGGAAGAGGCGGAGCAAGTGTTTCTGTTTTAACTAATCATCCGGAACAATTACTTTCTCCTATAATTGTTATTTGGATTATGATTTTTTGTTGGAATATAATAGGTGATGCATTGACTGATATATTAAATCCTAGAAAGAATTAAATCTAAACGGTTTAGGATATACTAGACCGTGTACACTAAAGCGTGTAAAGGAGAAAATAATGAGTTTTTTTTCATCAAGGCGTTCAACCGTTCATGGAATTAATGGAGGTGTAGCAACAAGCCAGCCTTTAGCATCTCAAGTAGGAATAGATGTCTTAAAAGCAGGTGGAAATGCTGTTGATGCAGCAATTACTATGGCGTCTACACTTGGAGTAGTTGAGCCTATGTCAACAGGTATTGGAGGAGATATTTTTGCTTTGATTTGGGATCCTAAATCAGAAGAAATTAGCTCATTTAATGGATCGGGAACATCTTCAAGAAATTCTAACCCAGAGGAATTAATATCTAAAGGATTTTCCTCTATCCCAACAGAGGGTGAGGGAGGAGCATATTCTGTATCAGTACCAGGATCTGTAGATGGATGGCAAAAAATATTAGATAAATTTGGTACGATATCTCTTTCTGAGTCCCTTCAGCCTGGTATTAAGTTAGCTGAAGAAGGATACCCTGTATCTGAATTGATATCCTGGGCATGGTCAGAAAATGAATCAAAACTCAAATTTAGAAAATCAGGATCAGAGTTATTAAATAAAAATAATAAAGCTCCAAAAGAAGGAGAGATTATTAGATTACCTGAACTTGCATCTTCAATGTATACTATTTCAAAAGAAGGTCCCAAGGCTATATATGATGGAAGTATATCTAAGAAAATCTCTGATTTTATTAGATCCGAAGGAGGCTGGTTAGATGAGGAGGATCTTAAGAATTATAAATCTTTTTGGACAGATCCCATAAAAACAAATTATAGAGGATATGAGGTTTACGAATGTCCTCCTAATGGTCAAGGTTTGGCAGCTCTAATCGCCCTAAATATAATAGAAAACTTAGATCTTAAGCAAATAGAACATGGAAGCAGTGATTTTTACCACTATCTAATTGAAGCAATTAGAATTGGTTTTGCAGATACTTTGTGGTATGTTACTGATCCATCCAAATCAGAAATTCCCATTAAAAATCTATTGTCCAAGGAATATGGAAAATATAGATTTAATGAAATTGACAAAGATTCAGTGATAAAAACAGTATCCCATAATACCTTTGAAACTAAAGGAGATACTGTTTATATAACTGCTATAGATAAAAATGGAATGGGTTGCTCCTTAATTAATTCAACTTTTCAAGGATTTGGTTCAGGTTTAGTTGTACCAGAAACAGGAATAGCTCTTCAAAATCGAGGAGCTTTGTTTAGTTTAGATAAAAAACACCCTAATTATTTAGAACCAAACATGAGACCTTTTCATACTATTATTCCTTGTATGGTGACAAAAGATTCTAAATTATTCTTATCTTTTGGGGTTATGGGAGGTTTTCAGCAACCGCAAGGTCATTTACAAGTAATATCTAATATTATTGATTATGGACTAGACCCTCAAAAAGCCTTAGATGCACTAAGATTTTCATTAGATGTAGATGATATGAAAACGATATCAGTTGAAGAGGATATTTCAGAATCAGTTATAAATAGACTGCAGGATAAAGGTCATAAAATAGATATAGTCAAAGGTAATGAAAGAATGAAATTTGGAGGAGCACAAGTTGCAAAATATGATCACCAAACTGGAGTTATATCTTTAGGTACTGAGCCTAGAAAAGATGGTTCTGCAATAGCATATTAAGTTATAATTTAGAATCATATTTAATTTTTTGGAGTTTTTTTATGGGTCAAATCAATGTAGCAATAATAGGAGTTGGAAACTGTGCTTCATCTTTAGTTCAGGGTATTCAAAAATATTCTGAAATTGGAGAAAGTGATATAAAAGTTCCGGGTTTGATGCATAATACTCTTGGAGGATATTCAATAGGAGATGTTAATGTAGTTGCAGCATTTGATGTTGATAAAGACAAAGTAGGAAAAGATTTATCTGAAGCAATTTTTACAAATAATAATAATGCTCTTAGATTTCATGAAGTTCCTCATTCTGGGGTAAAAGTTGACAGAGGTATGACTCATGATGGTATAGGTGAATATCTTTCTGATGTGGTGGACATTGAGAGAGACAGAAATAAGTCAGAAGGTCAAACAGCAGATATAGTACAAATACTCAGAGATAGAAAAGTAGATGTTGTAATAAATTATTTACCAGTTGGTTCCGAGCAAGCCACAAAATGGTATGTAGAACAAGTTCTAGCAGCTGGTTGTGGATTTGTAAATTGTATTCCAGTTTTTATTGCTAAAGAAGATTACTGGCAAAAAAGATTCCAAGACAGAGGTTTACCTATAGTTGGAGATGATATCAAGAGTCAAGTGGGGGCAACAATAGTACATAGAGTTCTTGCCAGGCTTTTTGAAGATAGAGGAGTCAGACTAGACAGAACCTATCAACTTAATTTTGGAGGAAATACTGATTTTTTAAATATGCTTGAAAGATCAAGACTCAAGAGCAAAAAAATCTCTAAAACTAACGCGGTTCAGTCACAACTTGAAAAAGAATTGCCAACTGACGATGTTCATATAGGGCCATCTGATCATGTTCCATGGCTTGAAGATAGGAAATGGGCTTATATTAGATTAGAAGGAACATCATGGGGAGATGTTCCACTTAACGTGGAATTAAAATTAGAGGTTGAAGATAGTCCTAATTCTGCTGGAGTAGCTATTGATGCAATTAGATGTGCCAAAATAGCTCTTGATAAGGGTGTATCGGGTGCTATTGATGCTCCGAGTGCATATTTTATGAAATCTCCTCCCAATCAAATGAGAGACGATGATGCAAGAAAAGCTGTAGAGGATTTCTCAGGTTTAGAATAACTTGAAAATCGTAATTACTTCTCCATATGATTTTTCTTATCCTGGAGGTGTCCAATCTCATATTTTCGAACTTTCAAGAGAGCTTCTAAGACTTAATCATGATGTAACTATAGCAGCTCCATTATCAAATAAAAATATTCATAATTTGCCTAGCGTTAAATTTATAAGTTTAGGAAAACCTGTTTCATTTTCTTTTCTTGGATCTAAAAATAGAATATCGATTAATTTGTTGAAAATTATTAAGTGTATTTTTTACTTGAGAAAAAACAAATATGACGTAATTCATATTCATGAACCATTATTACCTTCTCAAATAATAATAAATATATTTACAAAGACTCTAAAAATTGCCTCATTTCATGCCTACAGCCATAAAAAAAATTATCTATATATAGTTTTTAATTTTTTACTAAAATTAGTACTCAGAAGAATATCTCAAAAAATATGTGTTTCTAAGTTTTCCAAGTTATACATCAATAAATATTTTTTATTTGAGTCTGTAATAATTCCTAATGGCATTAACCTTGAAAATTTTTCATATGTTTCAAAAAAGTCTAAAAAAAGTTACAAAGATATAAGCCTTTTATTTGTTGGTAGATTTGATGAAACTAGAAAAGGTTTCCCAATCTTACTCTCAAGTTTTATTGAACTTAAAAAAAAATATAATGACCTAAAATTAATTGTTATTGGGCCAGGTAATAAAAATATTTATAATAAAAAGTCAAATCTCAAAGATATATTATTTTTAGGAACTATAGATCAAAAAAATCTTCCAAAATTTTATCAAAACTCCGATATAGTTTGCTTGCCTTCTACAGAAAATGAATCATTTGGAATCATAATTTTAGAAGCTATGGCAACTGGTTCTGTTTTGGTATCTTCTGATATTGATAGCTATAAAGATATTTTATATAAAAATCAATATGGATTTTTATTTGAATCGAAATCAGTAAAAAGCTTAACAAATACTCTCTCAAACATTATTTCAAAAAAAATTAATACCAAAGAAAATTTAGAAAATGGGTTAAATAATGTTAAAAAATACTCTTGGCCAAAGTTAGTTTCTGAAATAATAGGAGTATATACAAAAGAAAAAAATATAATAAATCTTGGAAAATTTTAGACAGTTATTAAGAAGTTATACTAGAGAAATATACGAAATTCCTATTTCTAAATTTCTGATCAAACTTGGTCTTACTCCAAATATGATCACTTTTATAGGACTAATAATTACGATATTTGGTTCATATTACATTTTTCAGGGAGATTTTCTTGCAGGAGGAATAATTGTTGGCCTAGGTACTATTCTTGATTCTATAGATGGAGCTATGGCTAGATTATCAAATAAAGAATCTGTATTTGGAGATTTGCTAGATTCAGTTATAGATAGATATGGAGAAGCTGCGATTTTTCTTTCTTTAGCGTGTTATTATTTATTTAATTCTTTAGATGAAATTGCAGTTTTATTATGCATAATTTCTATGTTGTGCTCTCAGCTAATTAGTTATGTAAGAGCTAAAAGTGAAAGCCTAGATATAGAGAATAAATCAGGTTTTTTGACAAGAGTAGAAAGATCATTAATAATTATATTTTTCCTATTAATTTCACAGCCCCTGTTTGCATTGTATATTTTGTCTGTTGGAACATTTTTTAGTTCAATTTGGAGATTAATTATAGGTTTGAAAAATGCTAAAAATTAGTTTTTTGTCGAGTTTATTTTTAGTTTTATTTATCTCTTCAGGAATTCAAATTATTGCTGAATCGAATGAAGATTTTATTGTAAATAAAATTGACCATAAAGTAGATTTCCCAAATAATATTTCTTTTATTTTTGAAGGTTTTAGTGAAAAGAAAATAAGTGACATTAAAGTCAATTTTAAAACTGGTGATAGAAAAGCATTACAGTATGGTTACATGGATTTTAATACTGACGAAGAAAATAATGTATCTGGAATAATGGATTTTAGAATCAGTACTCAAGGGGGTTATATACCACCTGGGTCAACTATAAATTGGCACCTTATTTTTTATTTTGATGATGGAACTCAATTTATATCCGAGGATTATGAATTCATAATGCTTGATACTAGATTTGATAATTGGGAATATTTAGACGGAGATAATATAAGAATATATTACCGTTACTCTAAAAGTAGAGCAGAAAAATTATTATTTGAGTGTGAACAATTATTGTTAACTATGTCTCCAATAATTGATATTTCAAGTAGTGAAAATTATAAGAAAATTCATTTGACTCTTTATAATAATTATTCAGAAATGCTAGGAGCAATACGTTCAAAATCAAAAACCTCAGATAGGCAATTGGTAACAGCAGGTCAGGCTTTTGATGAATCAAGTGTTGTTTTAGTTCTTGCGGGTAAAAATGATATAGGAACTTCTACACATGAGATAATGCACGTACTTGTTGGTAGAAAAACAGAAGGATCAATTAATCTTCCTTTATGGCTAAATGAAGGACTTGCTGAATATGCAAATAGAGATAAAACTATAAGTTATGACCTTTACNTGGATTGGGCGATTGGTACAAATCAATTAAAGCCCTTGAGCCAACTAAGAAGTTTTCCTGGAGATCCAAAGCTAACCTTAGTTGCTTATGGACAATCTAGAAGTGTAATTAATTATCTAATAGACAATTTTGGAGAAACAGGTATGAATGTTTTGTTAACTAATATCTCNAAAGGTCAAACTATAGATGAATCTTTAATTAATGCTTATGGATTTGATTTAGATACACTAGATAGTGATTGGAGAAAAAGTATAGGGGCTGGCCCTTATCAGTTAAGAGAAGAATCGGTAGTTCAAGAAATTTCTAATAATGAAGATTCTTGCAGATCCAACAATCTGATTTTTATATTGCCTTTTTTATTATATTTCTCACTAAAGAATGTTTATAGATATATTTAGAAATTTACATTTTATACACAAAGTTTAAACTTTAGAAACATTTAAGTAACAAAAATAAAACATTTTTATCCTATCCTCAAGAATAGTTAAATTTAAAAATGGTTTATAGGAGAATAAAATGGATTCAGGACATACCGCGTGGATGTTGACAGCATCTGCACTCGTTTTTTTTATGACACCTGGTTTAGCTTTCTTTTATGGTGGCTTAGTAAGAGCAAAAAGCTTAGTAAACACTATAATGTTAAGTTTTATTACTATAGGAGTAGTAACTATAGTTTGGACTTTATGGGGATATAGCTTAGCCTATGGTAATGGAGAATTAATCCCAGATTTTATAGGGGATTTTTCTCTTTTTGGATTAGAAGGAGTTAATACATTTGCTGGAGAAGGAGAAGATATCAGTCCTCTTTATGATGTCCTTTTTCAAATGATGTTTGCAATAATTACTCCTGCTTTAATAACTGGAGCATTTGTTGAAAGATTCAAGTTTTCAACTTATCTTATCTTCACAGTTATATGGATTACTATAGTTTATGCTCCTGTAGCTCATTGGGTTTGGGGTGGAGGATGGATTGGTGCAGATGGAGCAGGTGCTCTGGATTTTGCTGGAGGTACAGTAATTCATATTAATGCTGGAGCTGCAGCAGTTGCTGCTGCAATACTTGTAGGAAAAAGAAAAAATCCAGGACTTCAACCTAATAACGTTCCTTATGTTGTACTTGGTGCATCAATTCTTTGGTTTGGATGGTTTGGATTTAATGGTGGATCAGCCTTAGCTTCAGATAGCTATGCAGTTAATGCAATGCTCGTAACTCAAATTGCTGCTGCAACTGCTGCAACAACTTGGGGAATAGTTGGCTTACTTTCTAGAGGTAAAATAAGTGCCGTAGGAGTTGCAACAGGAGCTGTTGCAGGATTAGTGGCAATAACTCCTGCAGCGGGTGCAGTTAATGCATTAGGAGCATTAGGAATTGGTTTTGGAGCTGGATTCTTATGTTATTATGCTGTTGAATTGATACATAAAACAAATCTAGATGATGCATTAGATGTTTTTGCTGTTCATGGAATTGGTGGTATTTGGGGATGTATAGCTACTGGTATATTTGCTGTAGAAAGTATTGCCGGAGTAAAGGGACTTTTTCAAGGCAGTGGTGAACAAGTTTGGATTCAAATTTATACAGCAGCAGGAACACTTGCTTATTCATTCGTAGTTTCATTTGCAATTTTATTTGTTTTGGATAAGATTCCTGGATTAGGACTAAGAGTTTCAGAAACATCCGAAGATCAGGGATTAGATTTAGCTGAGCATGGAGAACAGGGTTTTGTAAATGATGGGGCAAACTAAATTAATTTAAGGAGAAATAAATGATCAAAATTGAAGCTGTAGTGAGACCAGAAAGAGTAAATGCAGTCTTAGAATCAATGGCTGAAGCGGGATGTACCGGATTCACTTACGCAAACGTAAGTGGAAGGGGCACCCAAGAGGGAGTTGAAGTATTTACGGGAAGAGGTAGCTCAACAGCTAATAGGGTATCTGTTCCAAAAGTAGTTATTACTGCAGTTACTGACAAGGCCAATCAAAAGGTAGTAGTTGATGCAATTATGAAAGCTGCAAAAACTAGTGGTGATGGGCAAATAGGAGATGGAAAGATATTTATTTCTGAAATTTCTGATGTTATCAGAGTAAGAACTGGTGATACTGGAAAAAATGCTCTGTAATTAACTTAGCTAATAGAAATAATTGAAAATAGGTATGGATCTTTTTTGATCCGTACCTATTTTTTTTATTAATGTTTCTAATATTTCAATTTTCATGTTTAAACTTATAAAAATTGTTAGAATTAAAATTCATGCAAGTTAGGAGCGTAGCTCAGTTGGCTAGAGCGCTGGTCTCCAAAACCAGAGGTCGGGGGTTCGACTCCTCCCGCTCCTGCCATAAAATGCCGGGGTGCTGAAATGGTAGACAGGCTACGTTGAGGGCGTAGTGTCCTTATGGGCGTGGGAGTTCGACTCTCCCCCTCGGCACCATATTTTCAATATATTTTAGGTTCAAAATTAGATTCTAAAATATCTTCAAATAATTCAGGATTCACAGGATTTAGTATTTTCTCAATAAATTCTTCATAAAGCTTATGAGGTAGCTGCTAATTCAGTAGTAGAAATATCATTTTCATAACAAGATATGATCATTACTAAGGAAATTAGGAGTAATAAAAATTTGTATAACATTTATATTTACCCAATTTCTAAATTTGGAGGCGACGATGGGATTCGAACCCATGAATGGAGGTTTTGCAAACCACTGCGTTAGCCACTTCGCCACGTCGCCCAATCTTATCATTTTATCAAATATATACTTTAATTTTGGTGCCGAGGGGGAGACTCGAACTCCCACGCCCTATACGGACAACAGATTTTAAGTCTGGCGCGTCTACCATTCCGCCACCCCGGCATTCTGATAATTATCTATTTTATTATACTCAAACTATCAATTTGAATATCAATTAATTTGATAAAGATATATAAAAATCAATTTTTAAAGTGTTCAGAAATTAGTTCTTTTAATTCTACTAAATCTTCTATAGAATTTGTCTCTATATATACTCTAAACATTGGCTCTGTTCCAGATAATCTAACTAAAATCCAAGATCCATCTTCAAAAAAAATTTTTTCCCCATCTGTAGAATCTGACTTAGTTATCTCCTTATATTCAGGAAGAAAGGTTTCTAGCAAACCTATCTTATCCTTTATATCTTCTCTTTTGTCTTGTACAAATTCAATATCTAGTCTTTCAAAAAATCTTTTCTTGTATTTTTCATATAGAGTTTGAAGTAAACTTTTGGGTGTCGATTTAGTTTTAATCAAATATTCTAAATATAATAGTGAAGATAATATGCCATCTTTATCATAAAGATGATCTCTTAGAGAATATCCACCACTTTCTTCACCAGCAAAAAAAACCTCATTATTTTCTAATAGCGGTGCAAGGTACTTAAATCCAACCTTCGTTCTAATTACTTTAGAATCATAGTTTTTACATATATCTTCTAAAACAGAAGACATTGTTACTGTGGTACCTATACTCTGTTTATAAGTATTTTTTCTTAGTAAATAATCACTTAGTAATGCAAAAACATCAGATGCTGATTGAGAATTTCCTTCCTCATCCAGTATTCCTAACCTGTCTCCATCTCCATCAAAGGCTATTCCTAATAGGCATTTATTTTCATTAATTGTTTGACTTAATAATTTCAAATTCTTACCAATTGGTTCGGGTTGGAGCATTCCTGGAAAATTTGGATCAAATTCAGTTCTTAAGAAAATATTATCTTTATTCAATATTTTTTCTAAAACTCCAGAGACTGCTCCATGCATATAATCAACTGAGATTTTTATATTTGAAGATTTTATTAGATTTAAATCCACGACTTTATTTAGATCATCTAAGTAGGAATTTAATATATTTTTAGTCTTAATATTTTTCTTTTCATCTAATTTAATCTTTGAGATATTTTTTTTATAATATTTAACACTTTTTTCAACTTCTAATATTTCTTTATTACCAAAGCTCATTCCATTTTCAGATCTTATTTTAAAGCCATTCCAGTTCTTTGCATTATGTGATGCAGTAATAATAATTCCACCAATCTTATTTGAATTTTTTATGTGATGGCTGATAATTGGTGTTGGAATAGCTGTTTCTGATAGTACTGATTCAATTCCATTTGATTGGATCACTTTGGCAGATAATTCAGCATATTTTTTAGAATCTAGCCTCGTGTCATAACCTATTATTATACTCTTTTTACCTGAATAATTTGAGTTGATATAGTCAGCGAAAGATTGAGCACAAATAGTTATATTCTCAGAATTTAGGCCTGTTTCAGGAGTTGCTCTCCAACCATCAGTCCCAAATTTTATTTGAAAATTCATACAGATTTTTTTCTCAAAATGCCTTTTCTAGATCTTTCGCAAGTTCAGTTCTTTCCCACGGTAGATTAAGGTCATTTCTACCAAAGTGTCCGTAAGTGGCAGTTTGCTGGTAAATTGGATTTCTTAATTCTAATCTTGAAATTATGGAAGAAGGCCTTAGATCAAATACTTTTTTTACAGCACTTTCAATAACACTATCTCTTACTTTACCTGTTCCAAATGTATTAACCATAATTGATACAGGTTCTGCCTTACCAATTGCATAAGATAGTTGAACTTCTGCTTTCGAAGCTATGTTTGTTTCTAATATATTTTTTGCTATGTGCCTTGCTGCATAAGCTGCAGATCTATCTACTTTTGTTGGGTCTTTTCCAGAAAAAGCACCTCCACCGTGCTTAGCTGCTCCTCCATAAGTATCTACAATTATTTTTCTTCCTGTAAGTCCAGCGTCTCCAACCGGTCCACCAATCACAAATCTACCAGATGGATTTACTATTATTTTAGTGTCATTATCTAATAAATCAGAAGGAATTATTTCTGAAATTATCTTTTCGTATAAATCTTTTTCCATTTGTTCATTTGAAACCCCATCATCATGCTGAGTTGAAATCAAAACTGTATCTACTCGACAGACATCATGCTTATCGTTATATTCCAAAGTTACTTGACTCTTTGAATCAGGTCTTAGGTAATCTATTTCTCCAGATCTTCTAGAATCTCTTAGTTTTTTAAGTAATTCGTGTGCAAGGGTTATAGCCAAAGGCATCTTTTCTTCAGTTTCATCACAAGCATATCCAAACATCATGCCTTGATCTCCAGCTCCTTCTTGACTAGATTCATCATCTGATTCTCTGGTTTCTAGTGAATTGTCTACACCTGCTTTAATATCCTGGGACTGTTTACCTATGTAATTAAGAATTTTTATATTTTCAGGAGTGTAACCATACTCTTCTTTTGTATAACCTATATTTTTAATAGTGTCTTTAATAATATTTATATAATCTATTGAAGCATTCGTAGTTATTTCTCCAAAAACCATTGCGAAACCTTCTCCGTGCTGTCCTCCAACCGCAGTTTCACATGCAACTCTGCTAAATTTATCCTGCTTAAAACATGCATCTAATATTGCATCTGATATTTGATCACATATTTTGTCTGGATGACCTTCAGATACGGATTCGGATGTAAAAAGATAATTATTATTTTTCATTTAAGTGTATCCCTATTTTTTTATGTTCCTATATCCCAAGAGTTAAAGTATTTTTCTTGAGCTGGAGTAAGTTTGTCAAAATTCATTTGCATAGCCTTTAGTTTTAGTGCTGCAATTTCTTTATCAATATTTTCAGCAAGAACATGAACTCCTATATCTAAATTGTTCTTTTTTAGAAACTCGCAACCCAATGCTTGATTAGCAAAACTCATATCCATTACTGAAGGAGGGTGCCCCTCAGCAGCAGCTAAATTAATCAATCTACCCTCTCCAAGAACACATATTTTTTTTCCATTTTCTAAAACATATTCCTCAACGAAAGGCCTAACTTTACTTTTAGTTTCAGACATTTCCTCAAGAGACTCTAGGTCTATCTCGACATTGAAGTGCCCTGAATTAGCTACTATTGCTCCATCTTTCATTTTTTCAAGATGACTCTTTCCTATTGCATGAAGTCCTCCTGTAAGAGTTACAAAAAAATCTCCTTCTTCAACAGCTTCATCCATCTTCATAACTTGGTGCCCATCCATTACAGCTTCTAATGCTTTAACTGGATCTATCTCACAAACTATTGTCCTAGCTCCCATTCCCTTTGCTCTTGAAGCTAGCCCTCTGCCGCACCAACCATATCCAATTATTACAAATGTTTTACCAGATAGAAGTATATTTGTTGCTCTGATTATTCCATCTAGAGTACTTTGTCCAGTACCATATCTGTTATCAAACATATGTTTAGTTTGAGAATCATTTGCAGCAATTATTGGGTATTTTAGTTTATTTTCATTTGCTAAGGCTTTAAGTCTAATAACCCCAGTTGTTGTTTCTTCCATTCCACCTATAATTTCTGACATTAATTCAGGCTTTTCTTGGTGTAAAAATGCGACTAAGTCAGCACCATCATCAATAGTTATATTTGGTTTATTCTCAACAACAGAGTTAATGTGCTTATAGTAAGTTTCATTATCTTCTCCGTTAATTGCATAAACTGGTATACCTTCAGAAACAAGATAAGCTGCAATATCATCTTGAGTTGATAAAGGATTAGATGCACACAATGAAAAATCAGCTCCACCTGCTTTTAATGTAAGGGCTAGATTAGCAGTTTCTGAAGTAACATGTAAACAACCTGAGATTTTTGAACCTTCTAGAGGTTTTTCTTTTTCAAATCTCTTTTTGATTTGGTCTAAGACTGGCATCTCTTTAGAGGCCCACTCAGCTTTTCTTTTACCTTCATCAGCTAAACCTAAATCCTTCACATCATACTTCATTTTTTCCTCAAATCTATTTTTGATTTAATATTTTTTACTCTAGAATCAACTTCTTCTAAACTTAAATTTATTAGTTTTTCCAAACCAAAACCTTCTATGGTGAACGATGCAATTGAAGTTCCATAAAGCATTGCATTTTTGAAATCATCAATCGTAGGATTTATTATTTTTGAAATATACCCAAAAAATCCACCTGCAAATGTATCTCCGGCTCCTGTAGGATCGATAACTCTATCAACATTGTATGTTGGACAATAAAATTCTTCTCCATTAATTGAGTACAAATATGATCCATTCTTACCGTCTTTAATGATACATAATTTTGGCCCATTCTCAATTATATATTTTGCTGATTCTTTGATATCTTTTTTATTTGCAAGCTTTAATGCTTCTCCTTTATTCAAGAAAAAGATATCTATATTCTTCATAACATCTAATAATCTACTTTTTTGCTCAAGTATCCAGTGATTCATTGAATCTAATCCAACTATTCTTGATTTTGATATCAACTTCTCTGAAATGGAAAACTGTATTTCTGGAGAAATATTAGCTAGAAAAACAAAATCCGAATTAGATAGCTCCGAGTCAATATTAGGAGAAAAATCTTCAAAAACTCCTAAACTTGTAAAAATAGTTTCGGGATCTTCAATATTTTTTATATAATTTCCCTTCCATCTAAATGTATGACCGTTATCGATTTTTTCTATTTTTGAAGTATCAATATTCTTGGAACTGAGTAATTTAAGGTCTTCATCCCTAAAGTCTGATCCTACTGTTCCAATCATTGATATATTTGAAAAGATAGATCCTGACACAGAAAAATAAACAGCAGATCCAGCCAATAAATTATTTCTAGTACCTACTGGAGTGGTTATATCATCGTAAGCTATTGATCCAACAACATGAACTTTTGGATCGGCAATAATCATTTTTCATTCCCTGTAGAAGTTGGAAGACCTTTATTTATCCAAGTAGGCGTACCATCTTCAATGTTAAACAATCTTGAAGAATCTATTCCCAATGAGCTTGCATATTCTGCCGCTAAACCACTTCTTGCTCCCACAGCACAAATAAATAGCAAATTACCTTCTTGTGGTAATTCTTCCATTCTTTGAACTATTTCATCCACTGGAATCCAAAGCGCATTCTTAACATGGCCTAAATGATATTCATCTTCATTCCTTACATCAATAACTGTTGAATCACCATTTTTTTGCATTTCTAATGCTTCTTCTGATGAAATTCTAGAGTAAGGTTCTCCAGGATTGTTTTTTACCATGTTTTATTCTCCTAAAAATTTGTTACAATTATTATTACGCTTAAATTATATTTTAACAATACTAATGTTTTAATTTAGTTATTGTTATTTACCTAGGCGTTTGTTATCATTTTTTTTCTAATAGATTTTTTTAATCTCATGATTAAATTATGATATCGCACTTTGAAAATTGAACAGTGAATGAAAAGACCGTTTTTTTTGAAGAGTTTGATCCTGGCTCAGGACGAACGTTGGCGGTGTGTCTAAGGCATGCAAGTCGAACGAGATCGCTTTCTTCGGAAAGCATATATCTAGTGGCAGACGGCTGAGTAACGCGTAAGTAACTTACCCTTGAGTGGGGAATAACACAGAGAAATCTGTGCTAATACCGCATACGATTTATTAATAATTTTTATAAATGAAAGATTTATCGCTCTTGGATGGGCTTGCGTCCTATCAGGTTGTTGGCGGGGTAATGGCCCACCAAGCCTAAGACGGGTAGCTGGTGTGAGAGCACGACCAGCCAGAGGGGGACTGAGACACGGCCCCCACTCCTACGGGAGGCAGCAGCTAAGAATATTGCACAATGGACGAAAGTCTGATGCAGCGACACCGCGTGAAGGATGAAGGCCCTAGGGTTGTAAACTTCTTTTATTAGGGAATAGCAAGGAAGGTACCTAATGAATAAGCAACGGCTAACTACGTGCCAGCAGCCGCGGTAATACGTAGGTTGCAAACGTTGTCCGGAATCACTGGGCGTAAAGGGTCCGTAGGCGGTTTAATAAGTCTCATATGAAAGCTTCAAGCTCAACTTGGAGATGTTGTGAGATACTGTTAGACTTGAGACTGTTAGAGGCAAGTGGAATTCCAGGTGTAGTGGTGAAATGCGTAGATATCTGGAGGAACACCAGTGGCGAAAGCGACTTGCTGGGACAGTTCTGACGCTAAGGGACGAAAGCGTGGGGAGCGAACCGGATTAGATACCCGGGTAGTCCACGCTGTAAACGATGATTGCTAGGTTTTCGAGGCATCGACCCCTCGTGAGCCGAAGTTAACGCGTTAAGCAATCCGCCTGAGTAGTACGGCCGCAAGGCTAAAACTCAAAGGAATTGACGGGGGACCGCACAAGCAGCGGAGCGTGTGGTTTAATTCGATGGTAAGCGAAGAACCTTACCAGGGTTTGACATGTAAGTAGTACTGAACCGAAAGGGGATGGACCCGCAAGGGAGCTTACACAGGTGTTGCATGGTTGTCGTCAGCTCGTGCCGTGAGGTGTTGGGTTAAGTCCCGCAACGAGCGCAACCCTCTTTGTTAGTTGCACTCTCTAACGATACTGCCCTTAAAAGGGAGGAAGGTGGGGATGACGTCAAATCATCATGGCTCTTACACCCTGGGCTACACACACGCTACAATGGCAAGTACAGACGGTTGCCAACCCGCGAGGGGGAGCTAATCCGATAAAACTTGTCTCAGTTGGGATTGCAGGCTGAAATTCGCCTGCATGAACGTGGAGTTGCTAGTAAACGCAGGTCAGCACACTGCGTTGAATACGTTCCCGGTCCTTGTACACACCGCCCGTCACGTCATGGAAGTTGGTAACACTTGAAGTCGTTGCGCTAACCCTTTGGGAGGCAGACGCCGAGAGTGGGACTGATGACTGGGACGAAGTCGTAACAAGGTAGCTGTACCGGAAGGTGCGGCTGGATCACCTCCTTTCTAAGGATAAATAAGACTCTTAGATGAGTTATTATTATGGTCGTTTAGTGTGTGCAATAATTATTTTTATTGCTTGAGCGAGATTCTCTTAATTGTAGAAGGGGCTCGTGATAATAATGATTATTGCTATTAATCACGCTATTGTTATAAGTACTTTAAGTACAAACTGAACAAACTTTTTGGTTTTTTCATTCACTGTTCAGTTTTCAAAGTGAAAATACTTCTTATTTTTCAACTCTCTGAAATAAATTATTTTTTTCTATAATATTTACATTATCTTGATATAGAATTACATCTAGATACTTTTTTGGGCCCGTAGCTCAGCCGGTTAGAGCGCTACTCTGATAAAGTAGAGGTCGGATGTTCGAGTCATCCCGGGCCCACCATTTTCTGTTATTATTTCTTTCATCTAATAAAAAAATAAGGAGTAGAAATGAACTTAGATAATATCATTACTGAATTTCAAAAATATGATTCAGCAACTGTTCAGAATGCAATGATTTTAGTAAGAGGTTACGTTGATGCAAACATAGATTATACTTCTCCAGAACTCAAGTGCTATAACTTTATAGAACCAGTAGTAGGTATTGCTGTTACCGGTAAAGTAACACCACTTGATGAGCCTCAATCAAAAATAGATTTTGATGATTTTTATAATAATATTAAGAATTGTGAATATCCTGTATTTGCAATATTAATGGATATTGAAGAGGATACTGGAAGAGCTGCAATTATTGGAGACGTAATGGCTCATATGGGAAAAGAATTAGGAGCAGTAGGAATGGTGGCTGCGGGTTCAATTAGAGATATCCCTGGTATAAAGAAAGCTAATATGCCAGTATGGGGTACAGGTAGAGTTCCAGGGCATGGTCCATTTAATCTTATTGAAACTCAAACACAAGTAAATGTTGCAAATCTATCCATTGATTCAGGTGATTTAATTATAGGTGATGAAGATGGCTTAACTCGTATTCCTATAGAAATAGCAGAAGAAACCTTAATTAAGTGTGAAGAAGTCAGGCAGAAAGAATCTAAATCAATGTCTAAAGAAGATATTGCTAAAAGGTTTAACTTATAGCTATTATTAATAATCCTATAAATTAGATTCTTGTTAGAGATAACTTTCATGTTTCCTAAAGTAATTATTCGTTTTATATAAATGTTTTACCGTAACAAAACGTTAATATTTCCAACTACCGCATAAATTTAATAATGCTAAAATAATCATGTATTTATTTAAAATAAAAATATTTTTATGAATAGCTTCTCAAGATGGATAAGTATATTAATGTTCATAGCCCCATTCATACTGGTATGGCTTGGATTATCATACTGTAACTAGTTTTGATGCATGATAATTATAACGATACCTATTAAAGCTAAAGTTATACTCAAATATTCTAATTTATAAATTTTTTCCTTAAGAAAGAAATATCCAAAAATTATTGCGAATATTGGAGATGTACTCCCAAAAATTGCGGTTATTGAACCTGATGTGTAATCAAGGGATATAAACCAAAACAAACTAGATAAAGTTATAAGAGAACCTGCTGAAAATATTTTTATAAATTGTATTTTTTCAATTATTCTTTCTATTTTTTGTCTAAATATGTAACTAGCAAGACTTAATGTAATGATTGAAATTATAGCTCTAATCAGAGTCCCATTAAGCACAGAGCCTTCAATAAGGGCTCTATCGTTAAAAAATACTGCAATGCCCCACATTGAACCAGCTACAATTCCGCCTAAAACCCCAATTATTCTTTGTTTTTCATGAGAAGTAAAGCTCTTAATATTCATCAATAAAATACCAGATAAAACTAAAAATGCACCTAATAAGACTAAATTAGAATGTCTTACAGAGTTTAAGATAACATCAAATAAAAGTGCAACTAGAACATTACTACTTGAGGCTATTGTAAATACTACACCTATAGATGTTTTTTGTATTCCAATTACATATGAAACTGTTCCAATACAACTAATAAATGCTGCAATTGAGAAAAATAAATAAGAATCAAAATTTTCATTTATAATTGCATCCCATTCTCCCCATATAAGAATGACGATAATCATCATCAGAAAAGATATGCATGCTTCAAAAAATGGGAAACTAAAATACTTATTAAACTTAATAGTTTTTAGAATAGCTCCTGAGCTTGCCCAAGTTATTGCGCTAAATAACGCTGCAAATTGAAATAAAAATTCCATCGTAATTATCGTAAATTTTAATTTGTTCTGCTTTAATGCAAGAAGCTTTACAATTATAACTGAATAAAAAAACTATGAGCTTGGTTTGATAAATACTTTTGATTCACTTAGAAATAAACACTTTAGATACTTAGTATTTGGAATGATTTCTATGATAGGTGGTATGAATATTCAAATGCTTGCAAGAGCTCAACTTGGATGGGATTTGACAGGTTCTTCTTTAGCAGTCACGTTAGTTGGAGTAGGATTTGCCCCACCAATGTTACTTTTTTCATTGTATGGTGGAGTTATTTCAGATAGATTTGATAATAAAAATATTATCCAAGTTGGCCAGTTAGGTGTTATAGCAATATGTATATTTATTGCTATATCAATATTTACTGAAACTATTACCATATACCATTTAATAATCGTTTCATTTTTTCAGGGAACTTTTTGGGCATTCATGATGCCAGCAAGGCAATCAATAATCGCTGAATTAGTTGATGATAATCAACTAAATAATGCAATATCTCTCAATGCTGCAGGGATGTCACTAACAACAATGATTTCTCCAGCTATAGGAGGAATAGTTTATCATTTCCTTGGACCCGGAATGACTTATTTGCTAATAGTGGTTTTTTGTCTAGTTGCTTGTATTTCAACTTCAATGCTTCCAAAAGGAGAAAAAAAGTCTCCAAAAAGCTCAAAAGCTTTGAACGAAATTAAAGATGTTATCAATTTGCTTTACAAAAACTCTATCTTAAAATTTTTACTTTTATTTACTTTAGTAACTACATTACTATCTATGCCTATTAGAACTCTGTTAGCTCCTTATTCCTCAGAATTACTTTCTGGAGGTGCATTAGAAGTGGGGATAATGTTGGCTTCTATTGGCGCAGGTGCTTTATTTGGAACTCTTTTTTCAGCCTCATTGCCCCAATCTACTAAAAAGGGCAAATATATTATTTTCACATCATTGATTTCAGGTTCAGCAATAATGATTTTAGGATTTTCTAGTATTTTAATAATATCAATATTATTATGTTTCTTTTTAGGAGTCGGAGATGCAGGAAGAAGATCTCTAAATCCATCTATGATTATAGAAAAAACTCCATCAGCTTTCAGAGGGAGAGTTATGGGTTTTTATGCAATGAGTTTTGGTTTTATCCCACTAGGAGCTATTCCAATGGGGATAATTTCTGATGTTTATGGAGTCGATTTTTCTTTTATTATATCAGGGGTATTATTAATATTATTAACTCTAATTCTTAGCACTAAAAGTGTTAGGTCAAGTTGATTTTTTGGTCTACAACTTCCCAAATATATCTACTTGCTATTGATCTATAGGGTCTCCATTTTTCAGCAATCTTATACACTTCTTCATCACTAGGTAAGTCTTTAAGTTTATATATTATTTTTATGCCCTTCTTTAGTCCGAGGTCATTTGCAGGGCATATATCTGTATTATTGCCTGAAAAAATTAAGAAGTTCTCCACAGTCCATGGGCCAATACCTTTAATCTTACATAAAATATCTTTTGCTTCTGTTTCTTCATAAGTAGATATTCTTGATAAATCTATTTTTTTTGCAATAACTAATTTATTTATTTCTATTATCGTATTGGCTTTATTATTTGATAGGCCTATAGATAAAAGGTCTTCTTTAGAATTTTCTAAGTTATCTATAAATTCTATTTCTTCACCATATTTTTTTATAAATCTATCATATATACTTCCTGCTGAACTAATAGAAAGCTGTTGACCAATAATTATTCTTACTAAGGACAAAAACTCTGATTTTTTTTTATAATCATCGTTAATAACGAAATTATTTTCTAAAAAAAAATTTAAAAAACTTCCTAATTTTGGATCATTTTTAGATATAATTTCTAAAGATTTTTTTTTCAGATTTATATTTATAGCCATAAGATTGATTTAGATTTATTATTAAAATATATATGTAATGGAACTTAATATTAATATAGAAAACAATAAATATTTAGACCCTAAAGTAGTTGGGATAGGAATTTTAGTTATTGATAATAAAATTCTCCTAGTTAAAAGAGGTATAGAGCCAGGTTATGGTAAATGGAGTATGCCTTCTGGTTTTATAAATAGATTTGAAAAAGTCGAAGATGCAATTGAGAGAGAGCTTTTTGAAGAGTGCGGTATAGTTGTAAAAGCAAATTGGATTTCAGGCGTGTATTCTGAAAAAGATTCTCCTATTATTCTCTTAGTTTGGGATTTATCTTTGATTTCTGGTGAACCTAAACCATTAGATGAAACAATTGAAGTTGGTTTTTTTGATTTAGATAAATTACCTGAATTAGCATTTGATCATGACGATAAGATAATATCTGACTGGCAAAATCAAATTTCTCTGAAAGATTTATGATTATCTATCAATCTCTTTACTCTTTTCCATATTGAATCAGCAACCCTAGACTCTGATTGATGAGCACCAACAATGCTCCATAGGGATCTTTTTTCATTTGCTAGTTGGAGATAACCCTCCCTTACTTTTTTGTGAAAATTCATACTCATATTTTCATACTTGTTACCTTCAAAATTTTCTCTCTTTGATTTTCTTTTCTTATCATTTATAGAAGATAATTCAATATTAATATTCTTATTAATTCTTTTTGTCGATAGATCCGGGTCAATATCCAGTAGAATTGTCAAATCTGGAGATAAGTCATTAATAGTTATTTTATTTAGTTGTTCAATAATTTCTATTGGTACCCCTTTGCCATATCCTTGATATGCAATTGTTGAATGAATAAATCTATCAACTATTACTGTGATACCTTTATCTAAAGCAGGCTCTATAACTGATTTACATAATTCAGCTCTAGCTGCGCAAAACAAATAAGTCTCAGCAATTGGATTTTTAATACTTTTAGACTTAACCCATTTTCTTACCTGCTCTCCCATAGGAGTATTCCCTGGCTCATGAACTAAAATAGAATTCACTCCCTCAGAAACCAGTTTATTGATTAGTCTTTTACATTGAGTTGACTTACCTGATCCTTCTCCACCTTCAAATGTAATTAATAAGCCTTTATCAAGTATATTTTTAGAAGATTTACCATCTTCTGGGAAAGTAAATAAATGTAAGTTTTTTTCAGAAGTTTTTTTGGAAATCATTTAATCTCTTTTTTTTAAAACTAATCTTCTATTTAATTCTTTGCCTATTGACTTAGTTCCTACACCTAGATTATTTGCAAAGAAATGCTGCCTTCTTCTTATATCAGCATCTCTTGGAGATAATTCAATTTCATTTTCTCCATTTAATATCTTTTTTACAGCAATCTTTACTTCATTTAATGCATCAGAATCGTCTATGTCAAGATCTATTTCAGAGTTTTCTAATTTACTTTTTCCCTTAATTTTCTCCAAAAATCTAATTATTTGATCACTAGAACCTTTTCTTAGAATATGGACAGGAATTCCTAGTTTTTCTGCAGTTTCCAAAATCTTAGGCTTAGGATCTCTGGAATAATTTGATTTGGTGGTAAGAATTATTTCAGCTTTTTCAGGATTACTAACTAAGCTAATATTATTATAAATAGTTTTTGAAGAGTTTCTAAGTTTAGTTTTTTGTATGCCAAAAGGATAAATATTAATTCTTTTGGTATTAGATTTTTTATTTTTTTTTGGTGTAATATCGTGAATGGATAAATTAGAGTTTTTTAATTTACTAAAATTAAAAGGAGTCATATTTAATGTTTCATTTTCTTCTAAATCTAGAGATTTTATGACATCGTCTCCAGTTAATTTTCTTAACTCTGAAGGAGAAGCTATACCTCGTAATTTTTTATCTACAGCTAATGCTACATCAAAATGAACCGCTACCTCATTTCTTCCTATTATTTCTACCACTATGTCAAAAGTAGGTTCGTGTTGTCTTTCTAAGACAGTCTTTTGACTTTTTCTTCTTCTAGCTTCAATATCCCCTAATGTAACTGATTTAGTACCACCCACGAGATCACTAATAGTTGGGTTTATAATAAGGTTGTCTAAGGTATTACCATGAGCCGTAGCAATAAGCTGAACTCCTCTTTCTGCTATAGTTCTACAAGCATTAGCTTCTTTTTCAGTACTAATTTCATCAATCACCACAACTTCAGGCATGTGATTTTCTACAGCTTCTATCATTACATTGTGCTGTAGCTCGGTATTACTTACTTGCATTCTTCTTGCAGAACCTATGGCTGGATGAGGAATATCTCCATCTCCAGCAATTTCATTTGAAGTATCTACAACAACAACCCTCTTTTGTTGTTTATCTGCGAGCAGTCTAGTGATTTCTCTGAGCATAGTTGTTTTACCAATTCCGGGTTTGCCCATTATTAATATACTTTTGTTGGTGCCAATAAAATCTTCAATCACCTTAATGCTGCCGAAAACTGCTCTTCCTACCCTACAAGTTATACCAACAGTTTTTCCAAATCGATTTCTGATAAGAGATATTCGATGCAATGTCTTTTCTATTCCAGCTCTATTATCATCACCTACATGACCAATTTTTTCTAATACAAAGCTAATATCTAAAAAGGTAGTGGTTTGATCTTGAAGAATTTTTTGGTGAGATGAATAAATAATAACAGGGGGTCTGCCTATATCCATAACTATCTCAATTAATTCATGACTATGAATATCAATATGATTAATGATCTTTGACGGTAAAATCTTAAGAAATAAGTCTAAATCGTCTAGTATTTCTGAGTTGTAAATGTCTTTCATATTATTTTTAAATTAACTTTAAATCAAAAAAATGTAACTATCTATTAAGAATATATTAAATTTATGTTTTTGATAAATTTATAAAATATTGATGAACTTTAGTAGATCCTGATATTTCAGGATGAAATGAGGTGCCTAATATTTTATTTTGTTTAATTGCAATTATCTCATTATTGTTCAATCTAGAAAGAATCTCAACTTCTTTATTAACTTTGTTTACAATTGGGGCTCTAATAAAAACAGCTTTAATTTTTCCTATTATTCCCTTGAATGATACGTCAGTTTCAAAAGAATCAATTTGTCTGCCAAACCAATTCCTAGATACCTCTGCTTTTAATAGCCCCATTGGTTTAGGCTCACTTTCTGTCAACTTATCGGCTATACAAATTAATCCTGCACAAGTTCCCCACAGCGCCATACCACTATTGACCTTATTCTTAATCAATTCCTCAAAGTTATAACGATCAATTAATTTTTTAATAGTTGTAGACTCTCCGCCGGGGATTATTAATCCATCAATTTCATCCAAGTCAGATTTTTTTTTAACCTTAATTACATGAGATGATAGTTGCTCAAGCATTGCAATATGCTCTGCAAAATCCCCTTGAAGAGCCAAAACTCCTATTCTAACTTTACTTACCAACCTCTTTTTTCAAGTCTTTCAGAAGGGTCTATTTTTGAAACTTCATCACCTTTCATAGCACCACCTAAATTTTTAGAAATTTCTGCAATTAGGTCTGCATCTTCATAGTGTGTTGTTGCCTGAACTATTGCATCAGCCATTTTAGATGGATTGCCACTTTTGAAAATTCCAGATCCTACGAAAATTCCTTCTACTCCTATCTGCATTAGAAGTGCAGCATCAGCTGGTGTTGCTATACCTCCAGCTGCAAAATTTACAACTGGCAGCTTACCTGAATTCTTAACTTCACAAACCAGTTCGTATGGAGCCCCTAAGTTTTTTGCTTCTGTCATTAGCTCTTCATCATCAAGTCTTTGTATTTTTTTTATATCAGATAAGATCTGCCTAGCATGTGTAACAGCTTGGACAACATCTCCTGTTCCTGCTTCTCCTTTAGTTCTTATCATTGAAGCACCCTCACCAATTCTTCTTAGTGCTTCTCCCAAATTAGTTGCTCCACAAACAAATGGCATTTTATATTCCCATTTATTTATATGAAATTCATTATCTGCAGGGGTTAGGACCTCAGACTCATCACAATAATCAACTCCAAGAGCTTCAAGTACCTGTGCTTCTGCAAAATGTCCTATTCTTGCTTTAGCCATAACAGGTATAGATACAGCATCTATGATGCCTGATATCATCTCAGGATCTGAGGCTCTTGCAACACCTCCGTCTCTTCGAATATCAGATGGTACTCTTTCAAGAGCCATTACAGCAACTGCTCCTGCGTCTTCTGCAACCTTAGCTTCATCTGGAGTAACTACATCCATTATCACTCCACCCTTTAGCATTTGTGCAAGTCCACCTTTGACTCTCCAGTCACCCACATCAGGTAATGATTGTTCTTTCCATGTTTTAGATTTATGATCTTTCAATGTACTCATTTTTTTCTCCTCGGCTTTTTATTATTTATCTATACGACACCGAACCCGTATATTTACTATCTTAGTAAATTATTTAGATTTAGTCATTATTTAATCTAAATTTGTCAACAATATCTGTAATAAATCAATAGTTCTATTTGCATAACCCCACTCATTATCATACCAACTAACTATCTTAAACATATTTTCTTCAATTTCAAGAGTTGAATTTAGATCAATAATTGAAGAATGTGGATTACCTAAAAAATCTATTGAAACTAGCGGCTCGTTAGTAACATCTAATATACCTTTGAGCTCATTATTTGAATATTTGATAAAAGCTTCATTGACATTGTTAACTGAAGTTTTTTTATTAAGTAATACATTTAAGTCAACAACTGAGCAACTGGGTGTTGGAACCCTAAATGCCATTCCGTCAATTTTACCTTCAACACTTTTTATTACTTTTCCAACGGATTTTGCTGCTCCAGTAGTTGTAGGAATTATACTTGTAGCTCCTGCCCTTGCTCTTCTTAAGTCTTTATGTGAATTATCAAGTATATTTTGATCATTTGTATATGAGTGAATTGTAGTCATGAATCCACTTTTTATTCCGAAATTTTCTTCTAGAACTCTAACAACAGGGGCTAAGCAATTTGTAGTACATGAAGAATTTGAAATGATTTTATGATTTTTCTTATCGTAATCATCCTCATTGACTCCTACTACAATAGTTATATCCTCATCTTTCCCAGGCGCGGTAAGCAAAACTTTTTTTACAGTTTCCTTAAGATGCTTTGATGCTCCTTTTTTATCATTAAATTTACCTGAAGACTCTATAACAATTTCAACATTTTCATTCTTCCAAGGTATCTTACTAGGATCATCTTCTCTGTAGCATTTGATTTTTCTATCTCCAACGTACAGAAAATCTTTATCAGCTTCAATGCCAATATCTAATCTTCCATAAGCAGAGTCATATTTTAGTAAGTGTTTATATGTTTCTGTATCTGATCTTCCATTTATTGCTACTATATTTACGTCTAAATTATCTTCCAAAATTATTCTTAGTATTTGTCTACCTATTCTTCCAAATCCATTAATTCCTACATTTTTATTCATAATTTATAAAATCTTTTTAATTATTTTTTAATATTGATTTGCCAAAGTAATTGGATCCTGATCCAAGTTCATCTTCAATTTTAAGTAATCGATTATATTTCGCAACCCTTTCAGATCTAGCTGGAGCACCAGTTTTTATTTGTCCAGACGAAGTTCCTACTGATAAATCTGCGATTGTTGTATCCTCAGTTTCTCCTGATCTATGACTTATAACACAACTAAAGTTATTTGATTGAGCTGTTTTGATAGTTTGAAGTGTTTCAGTAATTGTTCCAACTTGATTAAACTTAATCAGAATAGAATTTGCACATTTATTATGAATTCCTCTTTCAAGATATTTTTCTTGTGTAACAAAAAGATCATCCCCAACAATTTGAGTATGATTACCAAATTTATCATTAAGTTTTTTCCATCCATCCCAGTCATCTTCATATAATCCATCTTCTATTGAAAAGATTGGATATTTATTTATTAATTCATCATAGTAATCAACCATTTCTTCAGAACTTAAGACTCTTTCTTCTTTTGATAGATTATAATTTCCAGATTCATAAAATTCTGAAGCAGCTGTATCAAGTGCTAAATATATTTCTTCCCCTGGTTTGTAGTCTGAATCTTCTATAGCTTTCATAACGTAATCTAGAACTTGATAATTAGTTAACCCATTTGGAGCAAATCCTCCTTCATAACCAACATTAGTGGAATGACCATCTTTTTCTAGAATTTTTCCTAATGTTGAATAAATTTCTGATCCTGCTCTAATGGCTTGACTGAAAGTATTGAACCCTGCAGGTATTATCATAAATTCTTGAAAATCTGTGGAATTAACTGCATGTGCACCACCATTCATAATATTTAGCATAGGAACTGGCAAGGTAAACTTTTTTTTACTTTCTGTAATATTTGAAATTCTTTGGTAAAGATTAATTTTTTCTGATTTACTAGACGCAATTAATACTGCTAATGAAACACCTAGAATAGCATTTGCTCCTAAATTTTCTTTTTTTTCAGTTCCGTCAATTTCAATCATGATTTCATCAATTTCATTTTGGCTACTTACATCTTTAGAAACTAATGCTTTTGAGATAATTGTATTTATATTTTCAACAGCCTTAAGTACTCCTTTACCTTTATATCTTTTTAAATCATTGTCACGAAGTTCGAGCGCTTCTCTTGATCCAGTACTTGCACCTGATGGGACAGATGAAAATGCACTTATATTATTATCCAGAGTAATATTTACTCCGACTGTTGGATTTCCTCTTGAATCTAAAATTTCTCTAGCTATTATTGATGTAATTTTTGCCATTATTAACCTTAGTGTAAGTCTATTTCTTCAAGTATCTTATTTTGTTCTTTCAAGATTTGTTGTATACCTCTAGATCCTAAATCTGATAGTTTTTTCATTTCATCGAATGACAATAATTCATCCTCTGAAGTACCTTGGATTTCTACAATTTCTAATTTTTCATTTAAAACTAAATTCATATCAAAATCTGCATTAGAATCCTCAGAGTAGTCAAGGTCTAATAATAGTTCATTATTTACTTTACCAACGCTAATAGCTGCAATTTGATTTTTTATGAATTTTTTTGGACTTGAATTATAATAATTTTTCAATGCCATGTAAGTTGCTATAAATGATCCAGTAATTGATGCTGTTCTTGTTCCACCATCTGCATTAAGAACATCACAATCAACGGTAATTAAAATACCTGGAATTAAGTCTAAATTTATGGCTTGTCTTAGTGATCTTCCTATAAGTCTTTGAATTTCTTGAGTTCTCCCACTTATTCTTCCACCTCGATCTCTACTGATTCTATCTTCAGATGAATTTGGTAGCATACTATACTCTGCCGTAACCCATCCTCTATTCTCATTTAGTAACCATCTGGGGACATTTCTAGATATATTTGTTGAGCAAATAACTCTTGTATCTTCAAAGTTAATGAGCACTGATCCTATTGAATTCTTTTGATAGTTTGTAAGTATTGTTAGTTTTCTAGCTTGATCTAGTTTTCTATTGTTTTTTCTCATAGTATCATTGTACAAAAAATTTATAGTTTTATTTGTGTTATTTATCAAAAGAATATTTGACTAAGAAAATTATTTTAATTAAGAATTATGAAGATTGTTATTATGGGAGCAGGTGCCGTTGGAAGTTATTACGGTGGAGTTCTTAAGAGAAATGGAATTGATGTTACTCTTATCAATAGGGGAAAACATCATGATGCAATAGTTGATAAGGGTCTAAATATTAGATCGTTTTGGGGTGATTATAATGTTGATATTAATGCCTCAAATGAAACAAGCAATCTTGGTGTTTTTGATCTAGTTTTCTTGACTACAAAATTATATTCTAATCAAGATGCTATTAGTAAATTAACTAATCTCTGCTCAGATAAAACTTTAATCATAACAATTCAAAATGGAGTTAGTAGTTATGATGAGTTATCAAATTTTTTTGATTCTGAAAATATTATCCCAGCGGCAACATATATCGAGGCAGAAATAGTTTCACCTGGAACAATATTGCAAAAAGGTTCTTCAGTTGTAATAGAAATGGGGGAAATTAATGGTAATTTTTCTGAGAGATTAAAAAATATAAAGAATAAACTTTCTTTTGAAGAATTGGAAATTAATATATCTAAGGATATTAAGGCATCATTATGGAAAAAAATGATTTCTGTTGGAGCTTTTGGAACTATAATGACTTCTTTTAGATCTACTTTTGGAGAAATAACTAGCTCTATGTATGGAGAAGAGGTGTTGAGAGGAACTATGAATGAGATACTAGAAATTGGAAAACTAGAGGGTGTAAACTTAGAAGATGTTGATATAGACAAAGTATTAGATGGTCTAAAAGAGGAATCTGATACAATTACATCTTCAATGCAGCAGGACTTGATAAAGTCAAAACCACTTGAAATAGATAATATTTTAGGTCATGTTGTTGTTTTATCGAAAAAATATAATTATCCAGCTCCTTTTAGTACTACTTTAGTTTCATCATTACAAAAATTTAAGGAAGGTTAATTAATGACTAATCAATTAGAAAAAAAAATAAAATCTTTCAGCTCTCAAAATATAATTGATGCAATGAGCGTTTTGGGATGGGATCAAACCATGATACATGGTTCAAAAACTTTATTTAAAGGAAAGAAGATTTTTGGAGAAGCTGTAACATTAAGATTTGTTCACTTTAGAAAAGATTTATTAGAAGACCTACCTAAGAAGCATGAATCTCCTGAATATAAGGCTTTTGAATTATGTGGACCAGGAAAGGTTTTAGTTGCATCTTCTGTTGGTCCATGGGAATCAATAGGTGGAGATATTAAGTTCTTAAGATTATTTCAAAAAAAAGTAGCTGGTATAGTAACTGATGGATCAGTCAGGGATTCCAAAGAGCTAGAAAAATATAATCTTCCTATTTTTGCTCACTCATTCACTTCTAAGCAAGGACCTGGAATTATGCTACCATTTTCAGTCAATGATAGTATTAATTGCGGAGGAATTTTAGTAAGACCAGGAGATTATATTTTAGGTGACGATGATGGAGTAGTAGTCTTCCCAAAAAAATTATTGAATGAGATTGTTTCTATTACTGAAGAAAGAGAAGAGATGGAAATAATGATTAAAGATGAACTTATCAAAAACCCTGAATCACCAGGTAAGTATTACCCTTTTAATGATGATACATATAAACTATATGAAGAATTAAAAAAACAAAAATCAAAAAATAAATTTTCGGAAGGTAATTAAAAATGTCCAATGAAGGAATCGCTTTTCATAAAGGTGAAAAAATTTTACTTAAGGATGCATCTGTTGGCATAATGACTCATGCTATGCATTATGGAACTGCGGTTTTTGAAGGTATTCGAGGTAACTGGAATAATGACAAAAAAGATATGGTGATATTCAGACTTGACGAACATTACGAACGCTTACTTAGAGGAGCTAAAATACTTAGAATGAACCTGCCTTACTCAGTTAAAGAATTATCAGAAATTACTGTTGATTTAGTCAAAAGCAACGGTTACAAGCAAGATCTATACATTAGGCCTTTAGCTTATAAATCTCAGGAACAAGTTGCAAACCTAAAACTCCATGAACTTGAAGATGACATTAGTATCATAGTTGTTCCATTTGGAGCCTACATAGATAATGATAAACCAATAAATTGTCAGACTAGCTCTTGGAGAAGACCGGAAGATTCAATGATGCCAACTGGAGTTAAGCTAGCTGGACTTTACACAACAAGTATATTAGCAAAAACAGAAGCAGTATCTGCTAATTTTGATGAAGCTATTTTATTAAATCATGATGGCACAGTGTCTGAAGGAAGTGGAGAGAACCTTTTTATGGTTAGAAATGGAGAAATCATAACTCCTACTGAAACTGATAATTGTCTTTTAGGAATAACGAGGGATTCAATCATTGACATAGCTCAAAATGAACTAGGCATAACTGTTATAGAAAGACAAATACATAGATCTGAACTTTACCTAGCAGATGAAGTTTTTCTTACGGGGACAGCAGCCCATGTAACATCTGTTGGTTCTTTAGATAATAGAAAAATAGGAGAAGGAAAAATTGGTAAAATAACTAAATCTCTGCAAGATTTATACTTTTCTATAGTTATTGATGATGAAAAAATTTCTAAGCGAAAAGACTATTCTAACTGGTTAACATCATTTAAGATTTAAATTTGGTAATTATTGCTATTTTTATGATCAATAATATTTAGTGGGTTTTTGTAAATTATTTGATCTAACTTACTATGTCCAATGATTTCAGAAACTTCATCTAGTCTAATTTCTAGATATGATTCATCTATTTTTTTATAATTGACCGTGTCAGAAGCTATAAAATCATAAGTATCTTTTGCTAGCAACTTTTTAGAATTTAATCTTATCAATTCACCAAAAGAACCATCAAGTGAACCAAGAGATAGTTGAAATAGTACCCCATTTTTCTTTAGTTTTCTTATTTCAGATAAATCATTTAGTTTATCTATTCTTTCGGGATGCGAAATAATTGGAATTATATTTTGATTTTTCAATTCCTCAAAATTGCTGTAATCAATTTTACTAGTATTATTAGTTAAGTCCATAAGTAGGAAATTTGAATCAACCAAGCAATAATCAATTATTTGAGTATTTATTTCTAGGAATTCTCTAGTGAAAATAACTTCAGTTCCTGATAGATTATTTTCCTTTTTTTCATAAATTTTTGATTTTTCATAGTTATAGTTTGTTACCAAATTATAAAATTGATTAATCAAAAAAGCTTTTTCTCTTAATGGTATATATTTTTCTGAAATTATATAAATCGAATCTGTGAAAACGTTTTCAACTTTATTTTTCTGGAGAAGATTTAGTTGCTCGTCAATTATTTGGCTAGGTTCGTAGAAATTAAAAATTTTATTATTTATATCTATCATTTATGATCTTGCTTCAATCATTCTGAATGACTCTCCGAACTCAAAATCAAAATTATTTGCAGATGACTTTAGTCTTTCGAGTATACCATTACCATACTCAGATCCCAGACTTAATCCTGGTAACTGACTTTGATGCATCGATAAAGCATCTATTTTTCTTTTTTCAAAATTACTAACATTAACTATTACATTTGGATTATCACTTCCCCAAAATAATAATTTTTTTACCTTGAAAGGTGTAATATCTTTTGTAATCTGATCTGGGAAATGAAGATGGTCTCTAGCGTATGGATATATTGCATCCATAACAGAAAATCCTAAATTTCTATGATCTCTATGAAGAAAACTATTCATTCTAAAAGGATCGTGAGTGAAAACTATTTCAGGCTTAAACTTTCTAATATAGAAAACTAAATCAGACAATAATTCTCTATTGGATTCTAACTCTCCATCTGTGTAATTGAGACTTACTATATCTTCAACACCAATTATCTTGCCAGCCTCGGATTGTTCATTAGATCTAATATCAACAATTTTTTCGCTAGTCATACTCAAATCATTAGATCCACTTGATCCTGTAGTTGCAAGAACATAGAAAATTTTACAACCAGCGTCAGACCATTTTGCAGCAGTTGCTCCTGACCCAATCTCTGCATCATCAGGATGAGCAAAAACAACCATTGCACTTTTTGGAATGTCATTAAATTCAATCATATTGCTAAAATTTATTGTTTTATCGTTTCATTATAGAAAAAAAATAATATCATTAAACTTACTATTACAACAAAAAAAGGTTAATTATATTTCTTGAAAAATTTAGATAATCAGATTGAACTTATTTTAGAAAAAGAATTATCAAGGCAAAAAAACTCAGCCGTGCTTATAGCATCAGAAAACTATGCTTCTGAAAAAGTTAGAAATTATTCAAATACCATTTTCACAAACAAGTATGCTGAGGGATATCCAGGCGCTAGATATTATGCAGGCTGTGAAAACGCAGATGAGGTAGAGAATTTGGCTATAACTAGAGGGAAAAAATTATTTTCCTCAGATCATATCAATGTTCAACCACATTCTGGATCACAAGCAAATATGGCAGCATACATATCATTACTGAAACCAGGAGACAAAATCTTAAGCCTATCTCTTGATCATGGAGGTCATTTATCTCATGGACATAATGTAAATTTTTCAGGAAAAATTTATGATATTCATAATTATTATTTGAATGAAGAGTCGGAATTATTAGACTTTGATCATATAAATGAAGTAGCTGAAAAAAATAAACCTAAGTTAATAGTATGTGGCTATTCTGCATATTCGAGGGTTATAGATTTTAAGAAATTCAAACAAATAGCAGAAAATGTTAATTCACTCTTGCTGGCTGATATCGCTCATATTTCTGGATTAGTTGCTTCTGGTCTTCATCCTACACCAGTAGGCATAGCTGATATCATTACTTCCACCACTCATAAAACTCTTAGAGGTCCAAGAGGTGGTTTAGCAATTGTAAGAGAAGATCTTTCTAATAAGTACGATAGGGGAGTATTTCCCGCTGTTCAAGGTGGTCCTCTAATGAATACTATTTTGGCAAAAGCTGTTGCGTTTAAGGAGGCTTTATCTCAAGACTTTATAAATTATTCCAAAAAAATTTTAGAAAATGCTAAGACTCTTGAAAATCTCTTTATTTCTAGGGGACTAAGACTGGTTTCTGGAGGTACTGATAATCATCTTATGCTAATTGATACAAGATCTATTGGAATTAATGGCTCTGAAGCTGAAAATAAACTAAGTGATGCTGGAATTATAGTAAATAAGAATGCTATTCCATTTGACCCTGAACCCCCAAAAGTAACATCTGGTATTAGGATTGGTACTCCAGCTATTACCTCTAGAGAAATATCTAATGAGGACTTGTTATCTATTGGTAATATAATAGTAGATAGCTTAATTTCATCTTCCAAGAAATCAGGGACTTATCGACAAGAAGTTGAAAAAATAATGAATAAGCTCCCTCTTCCATAAAATTTGTAGGAAATGATACTAAATAATTATTAATCAGTGATATAATTTTTAAATCGTTAAAATCAAGATTGTAAGAGCATCAATTGAAAAAATATGAATTAATGTGGATAATAGGTGGGAATCTAGATGATAATTCAGCCGATGAATCATTGGATAAAATAAAGAAACTTTTGAATATTACTAGTGAATCTAAAGTTATAAGTTCATCATTATGGGCAAGAAGAAAATTGGCATATGAAATCCAAAATTTTGATGAAGGAACGTACTTCATTTCAGAGATAGAATGTTTGCCTTCAAGTATTATAAAAATTGAAAATATAATGAAAGATACCCCAGACGTAATTAGGCACCTGATAACAGTAAAACAAAATTTCAAGCCATACAAAGTTAAAGCTAAGTCGAGGGAAATTTGAGCTTAAATCAAATATTACTAATAGGTAACTGTGGATCTGATCCTGAAATGAGATATACTCCCAGTGGTTCAATGGTTGTAAATTTTAGTCTTGCTGTAAACTCTTATAGAAATGGTTCGGATGGAGAACAAATTCAAGAGACTGAATGGTTCAGAATTGCATGTTGGAACAAAACTGCAGAATCTGTTAATCAGTTTCTCCAAAAAGGTCAAAAATGTTTTGTAGAAGGTAGATTTCGATCAAGTAGCTATGTTGGCAATGATGGAACTCAGAGACAATCAAATGAAGTAACTGCATTTAGAGTTATATTTTTAGATAGACAGGCAGATAATTCTCAATCTGATATTCCTATGAATAACGATGAAAATCAAAACTTTCCTGCCTCTGAAGTCTCAAAAGAAATAAATATTGATAATAATGATACTGATGAAGCAGAAGAATTACCATGGTAAAGGAATCTTATGACTACTAATAGACAAAATTCAAAAAGAAATTCTTTCTCTTATGATTTTAGAGCTAGAAAAAAGCCAATTTCTAAAATGATTAAAGGTTTACCAGTTGATTATAAAGATGTTGATGTTTTACTTTCATATGTTTCAGATAGAGCTAAAATAAGTAGTGCTTACAGGGTTGGAAATGATGCAAAGGATCATAGAAGTTTAACTACTGCGATAAAAAGAGCAAGACATATGGCTTTGTTACCTATTTCTCATGAACATGAGCTAGTTAGAAACTTTATACAGGATTCTGAGGAAGTAAAGTCAGAGGATTCTGAGGAAGTAAAGTCAGAGGATTCTGAGGAAGTAAAGTCAGAGGATTCTGAGGAAGTAAAGCCAGAAAATTCAGATGATGATTCTTCATCAAAAAATTAGTAGGTCTCTTAAAATTTAGGATTTCAAATTATTTATTATGGTCAACGATAAAAAAATCTCTGATCCTGATCAAGCTAGTACTTCTTTTGAAATTGGAAAGAGAAGCATTACAGGAACTAAAGGTCAAAGTAGATTTGAAATTTTAGAAAAAAACAAAAGTAAGTCGATTTTTTTAAAGCCATTCTTTTATATAGGATTTTCATTTTTCATAATTATATTTTTTATACTGGTTTTCTTCTATGTAAATAGTTATGTTTTACCTCCAATGCAGGATGCAGTTAGAGTTGCGGATGTTAAGTATACAAGAGGTGATGTAGTAAAATTTATAAGATTTAATCAAAGAATTAGTGAAGATTTAGGTATTGAATTTGAGATAGGGAACTCATTATTTGAAGCTCTCAGAGTAATTCTTGAGGCAGAATTAGCATATCAAGTTGCACCAAAATATGGGATTACGGTTACAAATGATCAAGTTGACCAAAGAATAGAATTCTTAATGGGATTCATTGGAGATAGTAATAGTGGGAATTCAGAAGAATATAAAAAGAATGTTGAAGAATCCTACCGTCAATTTCTTAATAAAACTGGATTAAGTGATCAAGAATATAAAGATTATGTCCAAAGAACAATGTTTAGAGAAGAGTTGAAAGAAGTTGTTTCTAGAGATTTATCAAGAATTCAACCTCAAGCTAATATTTATGAATTAGTATTTGAAACACCTGATCTATCAGTAATCAATTCTATAGATAGAAAACTAACAATGGGTGCGGATATAGAGCAAATAGCATTAGAATATTCAGAAGATAAAGAAGTTTTGAGAACCAAAGGAAATTTAGGTTGGATGCCTAGAGGTATAGATAAGGAAATGGATAAAATTATTTTTGATTCATTAGATGAGAACAATATTATTGAATATAATAAATTACTTGACACTCCTTATAGAAATACAACTGAAAAAACATATTCATTTTACTATATAGCTGATTATTCTGAAGCAAGAGAAATAGATGATAAAAATTTTGAGATTTTAGCGGATTTTGAGTTTGAAAAATTTATTAATTCTTTTACTGAAGAATATAATCTTTGGATGGATATTGATAGTGATATCTATAATTGGATAAATAATAAAGTTCTTATCGCTTCAAATTCAGAATTTCTAGATATTCAAAGTGATGACAATCTTCAAAATAATATTCAAACTTCACAACAATAAATGATATATACTTTTTTTAAATGAAAAAAACTCTAATTGAACACTACAAAGATTTTCTTCCTATTAATAAATCAACACCTAGTATTTCTTTAGGAGAAGGATTCACACCTCTGGTTAAGTCTGTAAATTTTAGTAAAAAATTTGAATCTGAGATATATTTTAAGTTAGAAGGGTGTAATCCTAGTGGCTCGTTTAAAGATAGAGGAATGTTTTTAGCTGTTGCCAAAGCAATAGAAAATAATAAGTCTAAAATAATTTGTGCTTCAACTGGTAATACATCTGCTTCAGCTGCAGCTTTTGGAGCAAGATATAACCTAGAAACTATTGTTATTATACCCAGTGGAAAAATTGCTGTAGGTAAGCTCTTGCAGGCAATGGCATATGGAGCAAAAATAGTTTCTATTAAAGGAAATTTTGATCAAGCCCTTGAGGCAGTCAAACAAATATCCGAAAGTATGGATTTTGAGATTGTTAACTCTATTAATCCTTTTAGATTAGAGGGCCAAAAAACCGCTTCTTTTGAAATCATTGATACGCTAAAAGTTTCTCCTGACTATCAATTTATGCCTGTTGGAAATGCAGGAAATATAAGTTCATATTTCAAGGGTTATAAAGAGTATTTGGAAAGAAATAAAATTGATAATATACCAGTTCTTTATGGTGTTCAAGCTAAGAATTCTGCACCACTAGTTGATGACAGAATAATTAAAAATCCGAAAACATTAGCAAGTGCTATTAGAATAGGGAATCCTGCAAGTTCAGAATTGGCAAAACTAGCTATCAAAGAAACTAATGGTGAGTTTTTGAAAGTTTCTGACGAAGAAATTATTTCTGCTCAATCTCTCTTGGCTAGTAATGAAGGAATTTTTTGTGAACCTGCATCTGCTGCATCTTTTGCAGGATTATTGAAAAATATTGAAAATGGTTTAGATGTAAAAAATAAAATAATAGTATGTATATTAACGGGTAATGGATTGAAAGACCCTCAAAATGCTGAAAAGTATTTAAGTTCAAAAATAATTAAAACAGGCTCCAGCCCTGAGTCAATAAAAAAAGCAATTATTACTGGTTCATCAACTAATATTATCAGCAGGATTTTATCCAATTGAAATTTGATAAATTAGACAGTAGCATATGGAAGAATTTTGAGGAAAATTCTTCTGAAGTTTCGCCATTTGATTTATTAGCTTGGAAAAAAATATGGTCTCAAAATTTGGGCGATAACTTTGATTATAAAATTTTTTTCAATTCTAATTTTTTTATTCCTGTTAAGTTTTGTAATTTAGAGGCTTCATTAATTGGTGATAAAGATGTAGTTGATTATAATGCGATACTTTATAAAAATAATAAATTTGAAGATTTTAATGAATTAATAGATCAGATTTTTGAAGAAAAAATTTCTAATTTTAGGATCTACTCTATTAGAGAGAATTCAGAGATACTAAAAAATCTTAAGATGCTGAAAGATTATAATATCAATATTTCTAAAGAAGATGTTGCACCTTACTTATCACTTCCACAATCTTGGGATGAATATCTTACTAGACTCAGTAAAAAACGAAGACATGAAATTAAGAGAAAAATTAGAAGATTTGAAGAAAACTTTAGTTATATTTCTGGTGACTATGATTCATTAGAAAATGCCAAAGAGATTACCGATGAATTTATTAGATTACATAAGTTAAGCTCCCATGAAAAAGAAATTTTTATGAATGAAAATAGAGAAAATTTTTTTAGAAATCTAATATATAAATTTTTGTTAGATAAAAAATTATTATATTCATACATAAAAGTTAATAATAAAACTATTGCATGTTCTATTTCTTTCGTACTCAATGGCACTAGATATTTATACAACTCTGGATTTGATCCAGAATACATAAAGCATTCCTCAGGATTACTAAACCATATATTTGCAATTAAGAGGTCTATTGAAAATAAATTTCAAATTTTTGATTTTATGAGAGGGAATGAGAGATATAAATATGACCTTGGAGGAGTAGATAAAAAGCTTTATTCAATAAATCTTGAAAGAAAATGATAAATATGAATATTACTGTTCTTTCAATACATTCTTGTTATTGTCAAAAAATTGGAATTGGAAAATCTGGAGGGTTAAGTATCTATCTTTATAATCTTGTAGATTTCTTACTCTCAAAAAAAGTTAAGGTAAATTTTATTACCTCCTATCATGAAAATTGTTTACTAGAAAAAAATGTAAATCTTAATATTATTCACTCCAAGAATTCTAATTTGTCTGATTCTAAGATTTTTTCAGTAAGTAATAAAACTGACTTGCTCATTTCAAATTATTGGACATCTGGAATATTCGCAAAAAAATTTTTTAATTCTTCCAAAATAAAGAAAATAAACATATCACATACTATTGAAAGTCTAAAGAAAGTTAATAATCCTACATATCAAATAGATAAATTCAGATACGAAGAAGAAAAAATGTTTTCTGATTTTTTTGACTATGTACTTTGTTTTTCGAAACAAGAAAAAGAATTATTGAAAAAAGATTATGGCTACTTAGAATCTCAAATTTTAGATTCAACTCCTGGTTATAATCAAAATTTTTTTTATAATATGTCTAAGCAATATTCAAGACAATATATTAATTTTCATCAAAAAGATGAATTAATACTTTTTGTAGGTAGGTTAGATTACCTAAAAGGATTAGATATAGCCTTAGATGTAATGAGACTATCAAAAATAAAAAGTAAAAATTATAAACTTTTGATTGCGGGTGGAGATATAGGATCATTAGAACAAAAAAAAATTATTGAAGAATTAAAAATGAATAAAATTAATGACTCAATATTTTGGTTAGGATCATTAACTCAAAAAGACTTAAATTATTACTACAATGCTGTTGATATTGTACTAATACCATCAAGATCAGAAACATTTGGTATGGTGTGTCTTGAAGCCATAGCTACAAAAACTCCAGTATTAGCTTCTCCGGTAGGCAGGATGAAAGATTTCATAGATAATGGAAACTCAGGTATTTTAGTAGAAAAAAATACTTCCCAAGAATATTTTAGTAATTTAGAAATATTTTTTGAGAATAAAGATTTTTACAAACCTAATCTAGAAAAAGTAGGAACTTTTCAATGGAATAAAGTACTAAGCAAAACATTTGATATTTTTATTTAGTTAGCTCGTACCACTTTAGATTATCATATTCATTAAAACCCATCTTAGAGTATATTTTTTTTGCAAAAGAATTATTATTATCCACCTCAAGTCTAATTTTTTTACAACCTAATTCAAACAAATGATTTATTGAAAAATTAACAATACTTGAAGCTAAGCCATGATTTCTATAATTTTTTAGAGAACCACACATTAATAATTTTCCAATTTTATCTTCTAAGTTATAGTATGACCATGCATATCCAACCCATTCGTTTTTTGGATTTATCAATCCAATAATATAGTTATTTTTATTATCTTTTTTAATATAATTTATTTCTCTAAGAATATCTTGAGGTCTATTCTCTTGGTACCCATGATGATTCTTAAAGCATATATTTTGTAAATTAGTTAATTTTTCTAAGTCAGTTTTGATATCAAAACTTTTTCTTTCAAATAATTTTTCATCAATATTAACTTTATTAGCCTTATAATTAGTTTTTTCTAATTCCATAAAATTATATGTTTCAGTAGGCATAAATTTTTTATTAGAAAGGATTTTTGAGTTTTCACTATCCCTTATTCCAGTTTCTACAGAGTTTGAAAAATCAATAGTATTAATAATTTCATCATATTGGAAAATTCTACTTATATCGAGAGATTTAATTATTGTTCTATTTATTTTTTTTTCCTGTTCTATCATGAAATAATTATCGATTAAATTTTGAGAATGAGATAAGAAAATTATAAGATTTTTATTTATCATTGATTCTTTAAATAAAAAAAAATCTTTTGTGAAATCAGAATGCCCATGATCATGAATTTTACTCACAAAATTATAAAAATATTTTATTTCTTTTGCATTATTAATGTCTAATTTATTTATTTTCATTTGGGTAATTTATCAGATTAATAGCAATTTGATCTATATAGTTATATAATAGAATCAACACTATGAACAGGAGTAGTAGTTAATACTTTTCTAATAAGAGAGTTGATGGTTTCTGCAAATCAATATTAAAGATTAATGAACTCGCCTAGGAGTGGTTCTTCTGAATAAAGTAAGAAGAAACGAAATAGACTGCGATAAAGTTTAAATTAAGTGGCACGGATTTCGTGCAATTAAGGTGGTAACGCGGGTAATCTCGTCCTTTTTAGGACGAGTTTTTTTTGTTAAGTAATGGAGAATATAATGGCAAAAGATTTATTCAAAGGAAGCGAAATAGTTTGTAAGGCTCTTATTAAAGAGGGAGTCAATGTCGTATTTGGTATTCCTGGTGGAGCAATTTTACCCTTGTATGGAACACTAAACAACTTTCCAGAGATTAAACATATACTTACTAGACATGAGCAAGGTGCTTGCCATGCAGCTGATGGGTATGCAAGAACAACCGGTAAAGTAGGAGTTGCATTCGCTACCTCAGGGCCAGGCGCTACAAATCTTATTACGGGTCTAGCTACAGCGATGATGGATTCAGTACCAGTTGTAGCAATAACAGGTCAAGTTGGCAGGCCAGCAATAGGGACAGATGCTTTTCAAGAAACAGATATTACTGGAGCTACATTACCTGTTACAAAACATAACTATTTAGTGATGAAAGCGTCAGATATTGGCCCCATAATACATGAAGCTTTTTATATTGCTAAGACTGGCAGGCCAGGTCCTGTGCTAATTGATATACCCAAAGATGTATACGATGAATTAGCCAATTATGACTACAAAAAAGATTCAAAAGTTGATCTGCCTGGATATAAACCTTATCCTAAAATTGATGAATCTCAAGTTGAAAAAGCAATTGATCTTATAACTGAATCAAAAAAGCCAGTCATATTGGCAGGTCATGGAGTTATAATTTCGAGAGCAGAAGAAAAACTTTTAGAATTGGCAGAAAAATGTCAAATTCCTGTCGTAACAACTTTGTTGGGTATATCCTCATTTCCGGAAAATCATATTTTATCTGCAGGGTTCCCTGGTATGCATGGTATGGCTTATGCATCAATTGCCCTTGATGAAGCAGACTTAATAATTGGTATTGGATCAAGATTTGATGACCGTATTGTTGGTAATGCTAAAAGGTTTGGTAAAAATTCAAAAAAAATTCATATAGATATAGATCCAGCAGAAATAAATAAAACTGTGAAGATAGATGCTCCTATAGTTGGAGATATTAATCAGGTATTAGAAATATTGAATCCCAAACTTAATACTCAAAATCATACTAAATGGCTAAAAGAAGTTGAACACATTAAAGCTGAGCATCCCTCCCTTATGATTCCAGAATCAAAGAGTTTACTAGGACAACAAGTAATTAAGACTCTATCAGATATAACCAAAGGAAATGCAATTATTTGTACTGGTGTTGGTCAGCACCAAATGTGGGCTGCTCAACATTATCAGTTTACAAAACCCAATACTTGGTTGTCTTCCGGTGGCTTAGGAACTATGGGATATGAAATACCAAGTGCAATTGGTGCTCAAGTTGGATCTCCTCAGCAGACAGTTTGGTCTATATGTGGAGATGGAGGTTTTCAAATGACTATAGGTGAATTAGCAACAGTAGCTGAAAATAAACTTCCCATAAAGTATGCAATTCTAAATAATAATCATTTAGGTATGATTACTCAATGGCAAGATATGTTTTATCAAGGCCAAAGAAATGCAGAAACATATACTGGTAATCCTGATTTTGTAAAACTAGCAGAGGCTTATGGTATTAAAGCTATAAGAGTTGAAAATCAAGATGATGTTCAATCTGCAATAAATGAAGCAAATAATCATCAAGGTCCCGTGATTCTGGATTTTGTAATAGAAAAAGTAGATTATGTATATCCAATGATACCTGCAGGAGGTAGTGTTGATCAGCTAATTGAAGAGGAGCAAGATAAATGAAAAATGATGGACTTCATAGAAGAACAATTATTGCTCTAGTTCATGATAAGCCAGGTGTACTTGCCAGAATATCAGGTTTGTTTAGAAGAAGAGGGGTTAATATTGAAAGCTTAGCTGTGGGTCATTCAGAAAAAAATGGTTTTTCTAGAATGACGTTTGTAGTTGCTGGTTCTGAAAATTCAGTAATGAAAATTTCGTCTCAGCTAAATAAGTTAATTGATATTGTTGATGCTTCAGATATAAGTGAAAAAAATATTGTTTGGAGAGAACTTGCGCTAATAAAAGTATCTTGCAAACCCTCTCAAAGAGTTGAAATATTAGAATTATCAAAAATATTTCGAGTCAATGTAGTTGATGTAGGAATAAATAATATGACCTTTGAGATAGCAGGAGGTAAATCAAAAATTGATTCTTTTGTAGAACTATTGGATCAATTTGGAATAATGGAAATCATGAGAACAGGCAGAATTGCTACACTTAGAGGAACTACAAAAGTAGGCTTTGAAGATGGAGAGTTTAGTACTCAGGATGAATCAGACGTATATATTTCTGATGATAATGAATCAGGATCAGTATAACTAAAGGAGAAAAAATGGCAAAATTATTTTATGACAATGATATAAACGATCAAATTTTAAGAGATAAGAAGATTTCTGTTATAGGCTATGGCTCGCAAGGTCATGCTCATGCGCAAAATCTTAAAGACTCTGGTTTTGATGTCATTATAGGTCTATATGAAGGATCTAAGTCTAAAGAAAAAGCTGAAAATGATGGTTTTAAGGTTTTCAACATTTCAGAAGCTGTAAAAAATTCTCAATTAATAAGTTTGTGTATTCCTGATCCTTCTATGAAAAAAGTTTTTAATGAAGATATAAAAGATAATTTATCTGAGGGTGATATATTACTTTTTGCACATGGTTTTGCAATTCTTTACGAAGAAATAAAACCTCCTGAAGATGTAGATGTTGTAATGATCGCACCAAAGGCTCCTGGTCATAGAGTACGAGCAGTTTTTGAAAGAGATTTAGGTGTACCTTGTCTAATTGCCGTCGATAAAGATCATTCAGGTAATGCTTATGAAATAGCATTAGCATATGGAAAAGGTATAGGTGGAGGTAGAGCTGGAATTTTAGAAACTACATTTAAGGAAGAAACTGAGACAGATCTTTTCGGTGAACAAGCTGTTCTTTGTGGAGGAGTAACCGCATTGATTAAAGCAGGTTTTGAAGTACTTACAGAAGCTGGATATCAGCCTGAATCAGCATACTTTGAAGTTTTACATGAATTAAAATTAATAGTTGATCTTATCTATCAAGGCGGATTAGAAGGTATGAGATATTCCGTTTCAACAACTGCAGAATATGGAGATTACACAGTAGGTCCAAAAATAATCGATGATTCAGTTAAGCAATCAATGAAAAATGTATTAGATGATATTCAAAGTGGAAGATTTGCAAAAGAATGGATTGCTGAAAATGATGAAGGATTACATAAATATAATGAGTTAAGAGAAGCTGATTTAAGCCACCCTGTAGAAAAAATAGGTAAGGAACTCAGAGCTATGATGCCTTGGTTAGAATCAACAACATAATTAATGAAAGTATATAAATGGTTGAAAATAATAGGAATGATAAGCTTTTAGTTTTTGATACGACGCTTCGAGATGGTGAACAGTCTGCAGGAGCATCTTTAACCTCTCAGGATAAATTTAGAATAGCTTCTCAACTGAAAAAATTAAATGTTGATATTATAGAAGCTGGATTTGCTGCTAGTTCACCAGGTGACTTTGCAGCTGTGCGAAAAATTGCTCTAGAAATTGAGGGTCCAACTATTGCTACTCTTGCAAGAGCTGTACCTTCTGATATAGATTCAGCAATCAATTGTCTTAAAGGTGCTATGAAGCCTAGGATTCATACATTTTTGTCTGTTTCTGATATTCATATGCTTCATCAAATGAAGAAAGACAGAGAATCTATAATGTCTATGGCAATAGATGCTGTCAAGAGAGCTAGAGACTCTGTTGCAGATGTAGAATTCTCTCCGATGGATGCTTCTAGATCAGATCCAGATTATTTATATATGATGTTAGAAAATGCTATTTCTGCAGGAGCTACAACTGTTAATATTCCAGATACTGTAGGCTATACTAATCCTCAAGAATTTGGAGATTTGATAGCAGGTGTATTTAATAATGTTTCAAATATAAATAAGGCTGTTGTTAGCGTTCACTGTCATAATGACTTAGGTATGGCTGTAGCGAATAGCTTGTCTGCATTAGAAAATGGTGCAAGGCAAATAGAAGGTTGCATTAATGGTTTGGGTGAAAGAGCAGGAAATGCTGCCCTAGAAGAAGTAATCATGGCAGTTAAAACAAGACCAGATCATTATGGAGTTGAAACACAAATTAATACCAAAGAAATAGGACCTTCGAGTAGATTGATTTCTAATATATTTGGTTTTCCTATTCAATTTAATAAAGCTATCACAGGTCAAAATGCTTTTAGACATTCATCTGGAATTCATCAAGACGCATTTCTTAAGGAAAGAACAACATTTGAAATAATGCTTCCCGAAGAAGTAGGATGGAAAGGTGATGCTATTGTTTTGACTAAAGTTTCTGGTAGAGCTGGATTAAAATCTAGGCTTGAACATTTAGGATATAAAGTCGATGATAATGAGCTTTTAGAAATCTTTAATAGCTTCAAGAATCTAGCTGATCAGAAAAAAGAAATTACTGATAAAGACTTAGAGTCTCTAATGAGTGAATTTCACAGGGAATTAGATACAACAGAAAAATTTAAGGTTTTAGATCTTGATGTTGTTTGTGGAAACAAGAGAGATCCTGTTGCTTCAATTACTCTCGAATTACCAAATGGGAAATTGGAAAGTGTTTCAAAATCAGGCACAGGTCCAGTTGATGCAGTTTGTAACTCTATAGATTCTATTACTAAACAAAACGTAAATCTTACAGAATTTTCTGTTTCTTCAGTCACTGAAGGTATTGATGCACTTGGAGAGGTGACAATCAGAATTGAAAAAGATGGAACTATTTATTCTGGACAAGGGTCTGATACAGATATTATTTTAGCTAGTGCTAAGGCCTATGTAAACGCAATAAATAGATATCTAATTATTAATTCTTTAAATTAAAGGAGATTATAAATATGGCAAAAATTACTATGTTTGAAAAAATATGGCAAAAACATTTGGTTGCAGAACCCAAAGATCAGCCAGTAATTTTGTATATAGATCTTCATCTAGTACATGAAGTAACATCGCCTCAAGCTTTTGAAGGCTTGAAAATAAGTAATAGAAAAGTAAGAAGACCTGAGCTTACCATCGCTACTGTTGATCATAATATAACAACTGATGATACAAGAACTCTAGAAATAAAAGATGAAGTTGCAAGAAAACAAGTTGAAACAATCAGACAAAATTGTAAAACAAATGATATTGCATTATTTGATGTTTGGGACAAGGAACAGGGTATTGTTCATGTAATTGGACCCGAGCAAGGATATACTCAACCTGGGATGACAATAGTTTGTGGTGATTCCCATACATCAACTCACGGAGCTTTTGGTTCACTAGCTTTTGGAATAGGAACTTCAGAGGTAGAACATGTACTAGCAACACAAACCTTAAGACAAAGAAAACCAAAAACTATGAAAGTTGAATTTAAGGGATCCCTAAATCAAGGTGTGACTGCTAAGGATATGATTCTTAAGCTTATTGGACAAATAGGTACAGCTGGTGGAACTGGATATGTAATGGAATACACTGGCGATGCAATAAAAAATCTTTCAATGGAAGGAAGAATGACTATTTGTAATATGTCAATTGAAGCAGGAGCAAGAGCAGGAATGATAGCTCCTGATCAAATAACTTATGATTGGATGAAAGGAAGAAATCAAGTCCCTAAAGGTCAAGAATGGGAAAATGCTGTAAAGGAATGGGAACAGTTGCGTACTGATGATGGAGCAATATTTGATTCCTATATTGAGGTAGATTGTGATAATCTTGAACCTCATGTTTCATGGGGGACTAATCCTTCTCAAGTCTTACCAATATCATCTTCGATTCCATCTCCAGATGAATATGATGAAGTTCTAGAATCGCAATCCTGTAATAACGCCTTAGAATATATGGGGCTAAAGCCAGGAACTAAAATTGAAGATATAAGTTTAGATAGAGTTTTTATAGGATCATGTACTAATGCCAGAATAACTGATCTAAGAAATGCTGCAAAAATTGTAGAAGGTAAAAAAGTTCACCCTAAAGTAAGAGCACAAATAATGCCTGGTTCAACAATAACTAAATTACAAGCAGAAAAAGAAGGACTAGATAAAATTTTTAAAGATTCAGGTTTTGAATGGAGAGAATCTGGTTGTTCTATGTGCTTAGGCATGAATCCTGATATTATTGCTCCAGGTGAAAGATGTGCATCAACTTCAAATAGAAATTTTGAAGGAAGACAAGGTAAAGGAGGAAGAACTCATCTTGTTAGTCCTGAAATGGCAGCAGCAGCTGCGATAGAAGGACATTTTGTTGATGTAAGAGATTGGTAGGAATTTTTTTAATTTGAAAAATAATAAAAAGTTTCAAAAACCATCTAGCTTAAAAAAGCTGTCTGTAAAAAATGAAAATAATCAAGTTAGCTTGATTACGAGAATTTTTGGTTCAAAAAAAGAACTTGAAAATGCAAGAGAAAATTTCTTTAAGAAGTATTCTTTTGAAACTAATATTAATCCACTTAGAATCATTACTTTTTTACTCTTTTTATCTTTTATTTTATGTATTTTTATATTTTTAGTTGAAAGGAATAATGAAAATACATATAGAGAATGGGTTTATGATGGGATTGAAAGTATACCTCCATTAGATACCTTAAATTTTGAATCTGTAATTGAATTTTCTAAAAATGAAAATTTTCTGACATGTAACTCTAAAGATCCTATAAAATTACTTGAAGGTATTTGTGATCAAAGTTTATTTTATATAAATGAAATGAATTCAACACAATCGAACTCTCAGATAATATTTATAATTCAATTCATAATACTCTTTTTATTATTTTTCCCCTTAGGAACTTTTTTTCACAGAGCAATCAGAAATATTAAGACTCTTAAATATCAAACAAATATTTCCGCAGAAAAATCAATTATTTGGATTTATTTTGGTATCTTTTTGTACTTTTTATTTACTTTTATTTCTAGATGGTTAACTAGTAATGATACGATTATTTTTATAATAATTTTTTTGCCAAGTTCATTTTTAAGCTTTAGAATTTATAGAGTACTAAAAGAAATTTATTTAGGTAGCTCTATTTTAGAAATTAGTAATAAATCTTTATTAAGCATATTTTCAAATAAACTTAAAATTTGGTTTTTAATATTTTTTAGCTGTTGCATGTTTAACCCCTCTACAATTACAAGACTTTGGGGTTATAATGCTCAAAATTTAAGTGAATTTATAGATGTTACAAGATTAATGTATATATCTTCAGCATTGTTAGGAATTTTGTGTGTAGTTACATTATTGTTAGTAGTAGAAATTTATAAAATGCAAGAAATAAAAAAAATTAAGAAGGGCTCAATAGAAATCGACCCACTTAATGATGATTAGAAAGGCTATATAATATGGAAAAATTTATCAAGCATGAAGGAATTGTTGCTCCTTTAGATCGAGTTAATGTAGATACGGATCAAATAATACCAAAACAATTCTTAAAAAGAATTGAACGAACAGGATTTGGAAAGTTTGCATTCTACGATTGGAGATATCTTGAAGACGGTGTACCAAATCCTGATTTTATATTGAATCATCCAAAATATAGTGGGGCATCAATTCTTGTTGCTGGACCAAATTTTGGTTCGGGATCAAGTAGAGAACATGCTCCTTGGGCACTATATGAGTATGGATTTAAGGTAATTATTTCAACTAGTTTTGCTGATATCTTTAGGAATAATTGTATGCAAAATGGTCTTATTACAGTTCAATTATCAAGTAATAAAATAGATACACTTATGACTAATTCTATAAAGCTTGAAAAATATAAATTAACTGTTGATCTAGAAAATCAAAAAGTTACAGATGAATATGGATTTGAAGAACCTTTTGATTTTGATCAGTTTAGAAAAGACTCTATATTAAAAGGTTTAGATGATATTGGAATTACTCTTCAATTCGAAGATGATATAGAAAAGTTTGAGACAAATTTACAAAATTAATCAATTAATTCAAAATTCTATTATTTATTGATAGAATAGAGGTTAGGATATTTTTTGGAGGAAACATGGAAGCACGAGTATGCGTTTTGGCTGGTGATGGAGTTGGAAAAGAAGTAACTACAGAGTCTATGAAGGTTCTTGAAGCTATTTGTAGAAAATTTGATCATAATTTTGAGTTTATACATGCTTTAGTTGGTGGTGCTGCCATCGATAAGTATAATAATCCAATACCTTCTGAATCTATGAATTTAGCTTTAGGTTCAGATGCAATTTTATTTGGTGCAGTAGGTGGTCCAAAGTGGGATAACCCGAGTGCTGATGTGAGGCCTGAAGATGCAATTTTAGCCTTGAGAAAAAGATTAGGTTTATACGCAAATATGAGACCAGTGAAAGTTTATCCTGAATTAATTCACTCAAGTCCTTTACGACCAGAATATTTGGATGGAGTAGATTTTGTAATTGTTAGAGAACTTACAGGAGGACTTTATTTCGGTAGGCCAAAAAGACGAAGTGCAAGCACCAGAGGTAGAAGAGCTGTCGATACATTAGCATATTCTGAGAAAGAAATTGCTAGAGTTGTAAGAGTTGCTTTTGAATTAGCTAAATCTCGAAGAAACAGATTACATTCTTTAGATAAGATGAATGTATTAGAAACCGGAAGATTATGGAGAGAAATTGCAAATGAAGTTTCTAGAGATTATCCTGAGGTTGAACTGATACATATGCTAGCTGATAATGCTGCAATGAAAATAATAACAAATCCTTCTGAATTCGATGTAATTGTCACAGAAAATAGTCTAGGTGATATTCTATCCGATGAAGCATCGGTTATCACTGGATCTATGGGTATGCTTCCCTCTGCAAGTTTAGCATCCTCCCCTCCACCCCCAGGTAAAAGAAGGGGAAGAAGAGGTAGGCCTGCATTATATGAACCAATACATGGTTCTGCTCCTGATATTGCGGGTCATAATATAGCAAATCCTGTGGCTTCTTTTTTGTCAGCTTCATTAATGCTAAGATGGTCATTTGGTTTACATGAAGAAGCAGATGAAATAGAGAATGCAATAAACAAAATTATTACTGAGGGTTATAGAACAATAGATATTGCAGGCGAACAGGATCACAAGTTATCAACAAGCCAAATGGGAGACTTGGTAGCAGGAATAATTTCTAGTGGCCCAAAGTAAAAATGCTAGACCCTAAAGATTTTTTACCTAATTATGAAACTGATCTACAAATTTCATCTGACTTAATTGATAATGAAATTGAAATCTTTAGGGACAAATGGGGTATACCACATATAAATGCTAAAAATTCAAAAGATCTTTTTTTTGCCCAAGGGTTAACTGTTTCTCAAGATAGACTCTTTCAGATGGATCTCGATAGATTAAGATGTCTTGGTAGATCTTCAGAATACTTAGGTAGCAAGGCAATTTCAAACGATAAGTTAAATATTAAAAGGAACTTTGAATTAGTTGCTAAGTCTGATTTAGAGAAAGCCTCTAGTAAAGCTAGAGAAATGATTCAGTGTTTTACTAAAGGAGTTAATTTTTATATAAATTCATTAAGTAAATTGCCTTTAGAATATCAACTATTAGATAAAGAACCAGAACCTTGGGAGGATTGGCATTCTATATTGGTTTATAAAATCAGAAATGCTGCAGAAGGTTCATTTAATGGCAAACTTTTTTATTCTCAATTAGCTAGTGCAATTGGTCCCGAAAGAGCAGCTAAACTTATTCCTGGATATTTTCCTGGAGCACTATTAACATTGCCGCCTGGAGAAATATATAGTGGAGAAATTGAAAATGCAATAAAAGAATTATCAGAAGCTGCTGAAAACTTTCAATCTATAGGAGCTATTGATGGAGAATCTAATGGCTGGGCTATTTCAGGAGATAAAACATACTCTAAAATGCCTCTAATAGCTGGTGATTCTCATAGAACCCTTGATACTCCAAATGTTTATTATCAGATTCACTTAAAATGTGATGAATTTGAAGGGATGGGGCATACCATCCCAGGTTACCCAGGTTTTATGCATTTTGCACATAATAAATATGTTGCTTGGGGTATGACTCATGGTGGAGCAGATACTCAAGATCTTTTTTTAGAAAAATTAAGAATTTCAGAAAATAAGATTCAGTTTTTATATGATGGTATATGGCTTGATGCTAAGACATCAATTAAGAAAATAAAGCCAAGAAATTCAGAAGAAATATCTTTAGAAATTATAGAAACAGTTAATGGTAATTTGATTTATGGAGATCCAGAAAAAGGTATGGGAATCTCTTTATCTGATCCTGGAGGAAAATCTGAAGGAACTTTTTGGATAGACTCAGCTTATGAAGCTATGATATCTGAATCTGCTGATGATCTTGAAAAAGCATTTGATAAATGGACAGATAGAACTAATAATTATCCTTACGCTGATACTAATAAAAACTTTGGCTATAAGTTTGCTGGAGCAGTTCCAATAAGAAACCCTCAACATCATTGGGGTATTGCTAAAGGTTGGGATTCTAATAATATAGTGAATCAAGAGGTTCCTAGAGAATCTTTACCAAAACTAAGAAATCCTGAAAAAGGATGGGTTGTAACCTGTAATCAAAAAGTTGTTGATTCAGATTATCCTCATTTTTTATCAATTGCTTTTGCTCCCGAATACCGAGCTAAGGTATTAGTTGAATATATAGAGAAGTCTAAAGAAAAAATGAGGATAAATAATATGCTTCAAATGCATAACCAAACTCTTTCTATTCCTGCAAAAAAAATTATTTCTTTTTCAAAAAATATTAATATAAAAGATATAAAATTTTCAGAAATTGAAAATTCATCCTTTCATTATCTAAACAATTGGGACCGAAAAATGGACAAAGAAAGTTTTGAAGCAAGTATTTATTCAGTGACTAGAGAAAAATTATTAGAAAAAATAATATCTATAAATTATGGTTCACTAGCAGATGAAATTATTAATTGGAAAAATATTGGTGGTGTATCTCATGTAAGAAGGTTTTTAGTTCCTCTATTAAATGAAAATATAGGTGACCCCAAGAGTTTTCTTATAAATGATTCATCATGGGAAGACCTATTTATCAATTCTTTTAGAGAAGCAGTTTCTTTTTTGGTGAAAAAATTTGGTTCAACATTATCTGATTGGAAATGGGGAAAATTACATACTACAAATCATAAACATCCACTTAGTTCTGAATTTGTCGAATATGCTGAAATATTAAACCCAAAGAAAGTTCAAGCAAGTGGAGATGGGGATACTCCATTAGCAGGAAGTTACGATAAAAATTTTAATGTTACAGCAGCTTCAGTTAACAGATACGCTCACGACCCAAATAATTGGGAAAATAGTAGATGGATTGTACCATTAGGATCATCAGGCAATCCTGGTTCTGAACACTATTACGATCAATTAGATTTATGGTCAAATGGGGAAACTATTCCACAGATGTGGAATTGGAGTGATATAGAAAAAGAATCAATTTCTCAAAAATTATTAAGAAATTAGCTTAGGTTCCCAAAGTTCCTTTTATTTATTTTGTCATTTTCAAAATATGTTAGATTTTGTTCAATTATTTCAGTAGATAAACCTGGTTTATTGGATAATTTAATAAAGCTATCTTCAACAATAGGATGATTTTTAGTGATTTTTTTAGAGTATTCCTCAACATGAACCATATATTCATAAATAATAAAATTTGGAATAGTTGAAGAGACTGATAATGCAGCTGCAGCACCCACTCCTGTAGAATTCCAACCATGAGGTGAGACACCTATAGAAAAAGTTTCAGCCATAGAGGCTATCATGCTAAGTTCTAAGATTCCACCCGTATTACAAATATCAGGATTTATAATATCAGCACATCCTGATGTCATTACCTCTCTGAACATATTTCTTGAATATAATGCTTCACCTGTTACAACTGGTATAGAAGTCGAGTTTTTTACTTCTTTGATAGCATCTAGATTCTCTGAAATACATGGTTCTTCAATCCAAAATGGATCAAATTTCTCAATTTTTTTTGCAAATATTTGAGCCTTTGATATTGATAATCTTCTATGAATTTCAATCAAAAGATCAACTTTTATTCCTACTGATTCTCTTACTACTTTAATTCTTTCTACAGCTTCTTCAATAATTTCATCTTCTGGCCATTCTTCCCAAGGACCTGAAAAAGGATCAAATTTTAATGCCTTAAATCCTCTATCTTTTACCATTTCAATTGAGTTTTTAGATAAAGATTCATGATCTAGTTTTTTTGCCCAACCATTTGCATAAACCTTTATTCTGTCCCTTAATTTTCCTCCTAATAAATTATAAACAGGTTGATCATAATACTTCCCTAGTATGTCCCACATTGCAATTTCTATACCACTTATAGCACACCATAAGTCCATAGATGGTCTCTTGTTAGAAAAATCCCTATATGTTCCTAAGATAAAATTTCTTATATTTATTGGGTCATATCCTATAATATATGGTTCTAATTTTTGAACATGAGATGTTATCTGTATATCTCTATCAGTTTGTGAATAACATTCTCCCCAGCCTATAATTCCATTATCAGTCTCTAATTTTATAAAAATAAGATTTTTACCAAAAGCACTATTCTTAATTTCATTCTTTCCTGGATTTGTTATATATGTCTTGATGTTTATTATTTTCATAATTTCCTTCTTTTTCAGATAAAACTTACTTCTACACTCCCCAATTCATCTATATTCATTGATACTTTATCATTTTTTGATACCCAATATGTTTCAACTATTGATCCTAAAGAAATAATATCTCCAGCTTTTGGGAGATTGTTTTTATCAAATTCAAAATCTAGAAACCACTTCAGAGCATTTAAGGGATCTTCTAATATGTCTTTTCCAATTCCTTTACCAATTAGTTGATTATTAACTTCCATAAAACCTTTTAAATTTTTTAGGTTCTTAATGTCAATTTTGTCAGTCCCTCTACCAAAAACTATAGAAGAAGAAAAAAAATTATCAGAAATTAGTAGAGGGGTATTTTCTTCTTTATAGTTTTCCCATCTGTCATCAACTATTTCAATTGCTGGTACTACTTTTGAAATAACATCCTCTAAATTCATAAACGCCTTATCATGTAAATAATCTTCACTCAAAATTACCGCTATTTCGCATTCTACTCCTGGTCTAGAAAAAGATTCAAAATTTATATTTGTATTTCCTTTATGTAAATTTTTACTCATAACTTTTCCTAAGCATGGATTAGAAATTCCTAAGTATTTTTGCATTACAGGGGTTGTGCATCCAATTTTCCAAGCTTTAAATTCATTTTTTGTAGAAAAGAAATCATTTATTTCTTTTTGTAAAAAATATCCATCTGATATTGATAAATTATTTTTTAAATATTCTGGAATAATAATTTTTTTATTATTTTCTATACAATTAATGATAATTTTTGAAATAGTATTCATAAAAAAATATAAGTTATACTGTAATTATGAAAATAATAATACCTAGATCAATTATTTCAAAGTTATTTGAGCATTCCTTATCAGAAGATCCTAATGAATGTTGTGGGATGCTTTTAGGAAATGAAAATAAAGTTACAGAAATTTTTAAGTGCAAAAATATTCACGATACACCCTTAACTAGGTATACAATCAATCCTTTGGAAATTTTAGAAGCAGAAAATTATTGTGATGAAAGAAAATTAGAAATCGTAGCAATATATCATTCTCATACTCACTCTCAAGCTTATCCATCCATAACTGATATTAATAATGCTGTTCAGTCAATGTGGACTGATCCATATTATATTTTGATTTCTTTGACTGAAAAAACTAGACCAATAATTAGAGCCTACAAAATAGGTTCTGATGAAGTAGAAGAAGTAATAATAGATCATGATGGACAGTCTTATATAAGTCCTAGCTAGAATTATTAATTAGAAACCATTCAATAGAATCTGAAAGTGCAATCCATGTAGCTTCAATAATATTCGAAGAAGCTCCAACTGTTGTCCAAACTTCTTTTTCGTCTGAAGATTCTATGATGACCCTGACAACTGCTCCGGTTCCTGTACCTTCTTCAACAACTCTAACTGCATAGTCAGTTAGTCTTATTTTATTTATTTCAGGGAAAGTTCCAATAAGAGCTTTTCTTATTGCATTATCTAGTGCACCAACTGGTCCATTACCTTCAGCTGCAGTATGAAAAATTTCATCATTAGTCTTAATTTTTATTGTCGCCTCGGATAAAATAGGATGCTCAGATCCATCACTTCTCCAACCTGCACCCAATGATGATCTTCTTTTGTTTTCTACTATTACCATGAAATCTATCAATTCAAATTTTTGCTCATAATTAGGTAGAGACCTAAATATCAATAAATCTAGAGAAGAATCTGCCAATTCATAAGCATATCCCTTAGCCTCTTTTTCTTTTATTAGCTGCGTAATTTTTCCAGCATCATTACTATCTAAGATATGATCAAGACCCAAGTTATTTATTCTTGTAAGTATGCTTTTTTTGCCAGACAATTCTGAAATACTTATTGAAGAATCGTTACCTACTGAATCAGGTTCTATATGTTGAAATGAATTTGGGTCAATTAAGTATGCTGCTGCATGCATTCCTCCTTTATGAGTAAAAGCATTTTTACCAACAAATGGTTGGAAAGGAAAAGGTCTTTTGTTTGCTACTTCAGATACGTAATGAGAAATAGAAGTAAGCTGTTTTAAGTTTTTGGGGTTACTTAAAGTTTCTTTTCCCATCTTTATACTTAAGTTAGCAATTACACTTACAAGGTTGGCATTACCTGTTCTTTCACCATATCCATTTATACATCCTTGAACTTGATATGCCCCTGCTTCCACAGCACTTATAGAAGATGCTACCGCAGTATCAGTATCATTATGTGTATGGATACCTATTATTTTATCTTCATTAAATTCGCTGACTATTTTTTTCGTTATTTCATAGATTTCACTTGGTAGAGTTCCTCCATTTGTGTCACATAATATTATTCTAGTTGCACCTGCTTGATATGCAGCTTTTAAGCATTGTATAGAATATTCTGGATTATCCTTGTATCCATCAAAAAAATGTTCTGCATCGAAGAAAACTTCTCTATCCTTAGATCTTAAATAATTTATAGAATCTGAGATCATATTGATATTTTCTTCCAAAGTCGTCTTAAGAATTTTTTCTGTTTGATAAGCACTCGCTTTACCCACAATATTTACATATTTAGTCTCAGATGAAATTAAAGCATTGATAAAGATATCATTATTGACATCATTATTTGCTTTTCTTGTTTGCCCAAAAGATACTATTTTGGAGTTTTTTAGGTTTAGTTTTTTTATTCTTTTAAAATATTCTTCATCTTTTGGATTAGAACCAGCGAAGCCACCTTCTATGAAATCTACACCTAATTCATCTAATTTTTGAGTAATTAGGATCTTTTCTTCCAAAGAAAGATTTATACCACTTTGTTGAGTTCCATCTCTTAGTGTTGTGTCATAAATTTCTATTTTATTTTTAGTTTTCATATAAAAGTTGATTAGAAATAGTTAAGGTGCAATGTAACAATATCTATTTTATAACAATAATCTAATATAATCTCATTAAAGTATATTTTTAATTTTTATGGATTTTAAATTTGAAAGATAGAGAAAAATATCTCAACCTAGGAGAATGCTTTAAGATTATTCCTAACTCATATGGTAAACCAGGTAATAGAACTTTTATTATTGAGATATTTTGTAATAATCATTACATCAAGTTATGGCTTGAAAAACAACAACTAGCATTAATGTTTCAAGACGTTAAGAAATTTGAAGAATTTAATAAAAATAAATTTATAGAAAATATAAATTTATCAAAATCTAAAACTCAACTTGAGTATAAATTAATTGATTTTGCCATAGAATACCAATCTGATGAAGATTATATAGATTTTTATTTTATTGCAGTTGATAATGATGATAAAACACTAGCTGCAACTTTTATGTATAAAAATATTCAGGCTCAAAAAACCTCTCAAGAAGCTTTGTCAATAGTTTCTAAGGGTAGACCAACTTGTGGATTATGTTTTAATCCAATAAACCTAGAAGGTCATTTTTGTATAAAGTTGAATGGCCATATTGAGAATGTAAAAATTGTCTAGTCTAAAATCTTTAGAAAATAAGTTACAAAAATTTGAAGTAAAAGGTATAGGTGAAATTTATCAAGGATCCAATAGGGTCTTTCTTTGTGAATTAGTTAACGACGAAGAAAAAATTTTATCAGTCTATAAACCTCTTAAAGGAGAAAAACCATTAGTTGATTTTTTTTCTGGTAATCTCTACTCAAGAGAAAAAGCTGCTTATGAAATCTCAAAATTTTTAGATTGGCCAAATCTTCCCCCTCTTGTTATCAGAGAGGGCCCATATGGTATTGGCAGTTTTCAAAAATATATTATTCATGATCCAAAAGAAAATTATTTTACATTATTTGAATCTCATAAGGAAAATTTATTAAAGGTAATAGTTTTTGATTTTATTATTTTAAACACTGATAGAAAAGCTGGCTCTATAATTTTAGATGAAAATGAAAACATTTGGTCAATAGATCAGGCATTAACATTTAATCCATACACTAGATTTAGAACAGTAATGTTTGAATTTAGTAATCAACAAATTGAGGAAAAAATTATTCAAAAAGTAAAACAATTATCCAACGAACTAAAGAATAAAGCAAAGATATTTAAAGATCTTGAGAAGTTGATTTCATACGAAGAAATGGATTATCTTATTACTAGATGTGAAGAATTGATAAAAAATAAGAAATTACCTATTCTAGATCCTAATTACAATGTTCCTTATCCGTTAATATAAAAAAATCGTCTAATTTTTCTAAGAATATTTTTATTTTTTCTTCCGTTAGGTGATAAATTCTTAATTAAAAATTCTGAAATATTTTTATCACAACCCAAGAATTTGCCTCTCCAGTCTTTCAGTCCTTTCAGATCATAAATACCATTTTGATAATAAGATTTCCAAGGATTAATTTCTACCCATTTATTTTCATTCATATCTCCAAAATAAATCTTTTTCCTAGACTCGTTGATTAATAACCATGAAGCAGCAAAATCCCACGTAAAAGCATATCCAGAAATAGCAAATTGAGCGTTGCCATTTGCTACTAATGCTAATTCTGCAGCAGTTGATCCAAGATTTCTTAATTCTCCAGAGTTTGAAAAGAAATTCTTTTTTACAATATTTCCAATTGTAAAATGCGATGGTGCAAAAGATAATAGCCCTGCAGCTGGCTTTGATTTTTTTGAGTCTGATCTTTTTCTATGGAAATTTGATTTTATGCCTTTATCTTTATGTGCTGTTATGATGCAATTTTCATTCCAAGGGATACCAACTCCGCTTATAATTGGATCTCCTTTATAAAATATAGCTATTGAAACACAATATAAAGGTATTTGATTTATAAAGTTTTTCGTTCCATCTATAGGGTCAATTATCCAAAGATAATCTGATTCAATATTTTGTTTTGTGTCACCTTCTTCACCTAATATTCCATGATTAGGGAAATTTTTTTTTATTTTGTTTAAAATTAGATTTTGAGTCGCCAAATCAATATCTGTAACAGGATTATCTCCTTTGATATTATTTTTATCCGAAATGTCATAATTCTTATCAATAGAATTTCTAATTAAATCAAGTGCTTCTTCTAAGGATTCGTGAAGAATTTTATTTATTTTTTTATTATTTGAGTTATCCATTTAATTTTTATTATGAGTCTATAATGATAATGGATTTAAAAATTAAAAAAGGTAGGAATCAGTTTTGCTAAGTTTTTTTAAGAAAGATTTTTTGAATCAACTCTGGTTAAATTTTGAAAAATTATTAGAAATTACAAATCAGAATAATGAATTCAAGCTCTTGCCTTCCACGGGATTATTATTATCAAAAGTTTCTGATAATGATTTTTTAGTTGATATAAAATCAAATTTGAAAATTATTTTAAATCAAGGTGAAGGAGCTACAAAAACAAGAATCAAAATTGTTGAAGATAGTGATGATATGGAGTGGGTATTACTATCAGATAAAAATTTATTTGATTTACTTTCTTCAGTCTATACAGCAGTGAATGCAATCAATATTAACTCAAATATAAATAATCTTATTGCAATAGCATTAAAATTTTCAATAAATATTGATAACAAAGAAAAAATTATTTTTTTGATATGTAGAATGGACTTAAGATCTTTTTATCCATTTGCTCCTACATCAAATAAATTAGGCGATAGAAATGATGAAATTGAAAATTTATTTTTTGATTTTCTTAGATCTAATAGAATTAAACTAGAAAATAATAAAAGAAACTGGTTAGGATTGTGGGGGATTCCGGTTTGAATATATTGGTTATTTTAGAAAATGATGACTTAGGAAGCGAATTAAAAAGTTTGCTAGTGACTAATAATATTGATTATTCTCTAGATTATCATTCAAATAAAGAAATATCTGGATTAATTTTATTATCAAACAAAATAAATAAAGAACAAAAAAAACTTATTACTGAATTATTAAGAGATCAAATTCCTATAATTGGAATTGATAAAGGTTTTGAAGGTCTAAATGATCTTTTTGGAGGGAAAAAATTATTTTCAAAAAAGGAAGTCATACCATTAAATCAATTATTTTTGAGTCCAGGTTCTAAACTTTCTCATATCATTGGAGGTTCAGGTTGGGTAAAGTCAAATTTTTTACAGTCAAAAAACATAATCCAAAGTCAACTGTCAGATTTTTTTTTCGCCTCTATAATATCTGAAAATGGACAAATTTTAGCATTCGAAAAACCGGGTGATCATTGGGTGTTTGGATTAAATTTCGATCTGATAAATTCTGAATTACCAAAAGGTTTTGATAACATTTTGGAAGTTTTTTTACATAAATGCATTGAGTAAGTTAAATTATTAATATCATACTCACATATAAAAAGGTTATTGTATCTCCCTCGCGCGCTTGCGCGCGCGCGTGGGAAAATATATAAGTTACATATAAATATAATATTCAGAGGTCGTGATGGTAACAGATAATCTAGGTGAAATTAAAAAAGTAGATATTCAAGATGAAATGAAAAGCTCTTATCTTGATTATGCAATGAGTGTAATTGTTTCAAGAGCTCTGCCTGATGTTCGAGATGGCTTAAAGCCTGTTCAAAGAAGAGTTTTGTACGCCATGCATGATCAGGGGATGAGACCTAATTCGTCCTATAAGAAAAGTGCTAGACTTGTTGGTGAAGTGTTAGGTAAATATCACCCTCATGGTGATTCCTCTGTTTATGCTGCTCAAGTTAGAATGGCCCAACCATTTTCTATGAGATACACATTAGTTGATGGCCAAGGAAACTATGGTAGTGTTGATGGCGATCCTGCTGCTGCTATGAGATATACAGAATGTAAGCTCTCACCTATAACTGAAAGTCTTTTGGGGGATATTGAAAAGGAAACTATTGATTGGGTAGATAATTTTGATCAATCACTTAAAGAACCTTCTGTGTTACCTGCTATTTTACCTAACCTATTAGTTAATGGTGCTTCAGGAATTGCTGTAGGAATGGCTACTAATATACCTCCACATAACTTGAGTGAAATTTGTGATGGTGTAACAATGGTTATTGAAAATCCAGAAGCAAACGTAGATGATTTGATGAAAGTTGTGAAAGGGCCTGATTTTCCTACTGGTGCTGAAATATGGGGGCTTAATGGAATCAGAGATGCATTTGCTAATGGAAGAGGCAGGGTAATGGTTCAGGCTAAGCATATTATCGAAGATGTGAAAAAACTAGATAGACAAAGATTGATATTTACAGAAATTCCTTACCAAGTAAATAAAGCCTCCTTAGTAATGAAAATTGCTGAGTTGATTAAAGCTAAAAAACTTGAAGGAGTTTCAGAGGTAAGAGATGAGTCTGATAGAAAAGGTATGAGAGTTGTCTTGGAATTGAGAAAAGGAGCCTCATCTAGTTTGATTCTTAATAACTTATATAAACAAACACAATTAAGATCCTCGTTTTCTGTAAATATGATTGCTTTAGTAGACGGTACTCCTCAAATATTAAATTTAAAACAAAGTATCAATCACTATATTTCTTTTAGAGAAGAAGTTATCAGAAGAAGAGCTGAATATGATCTTAAAAGAGCTAAAGCTAGGCTACATGTTTTAGAAGGTCTAAGAATTGCTATAAAGAATTTAGACAAAGTTATTGAATTGATTAGAGCTTCTGAAGATGTTGAAACTGCAAGAAATGCATTGATGACAGAGTTTGATCTAAGTGAGATTCAGTCTCAAGCTATATTAGATATGCAATTAAGAAGATTGGCAGCTCTTGAAATAGAAAAAATTGAAAATGAGTTTAAAGAATTATCTGAATTGGTAGAAGATTTAGAAGATTTGCTATCTAATCAAAAAAGAATTTTCAGTGTTATTAAGACTGAAACATTGCAATTAAAAAGAAAGTATGGTGAAGATAGGCGAACTAAAGTTAATGAAATGGATCTTAAGGAATGGAAAAGAGAAGACATGGAACCTAGTCTTGATGTTGTTATTACTTTATCAAAAGGTGGTTATGTCAAGAGAATATTAGAAACTACATATCGAGCTCAACATAGAGGTGGAAAAGGTAAAGTAGGTCAAAAAATGACTAAAGATGGCGATGTTGTGCCTTATATTCAAGTAGCAAATACTCATGATACTTTGCTTTTTTTTACTGACAAAGGAAGGGTTTTTTCATTAAGAGTTTTTGAGCTTTCAGCAGACCAATCTAGAACTTCTAGAGGTACGCCAGTTTCTAACATAATTAATCTAGCACCAAATGAAAAAGTGACAGCTATGCTAACTGTTACAAGTTTACTTGAAGATACCTATCTATTAATGGTTACAAAAGCAGGTAAAGTTAAGAGAATGCATTTGCCGCTATTAAGAAATATAAATAGAGGAGGATTAAATACCTTCAAACTATCAAAAGATGATGAATTGATTTCTGTTTCATTAGCTGATGCTGATGAAGACCTAACAATAATCACTCGTGAAGGTATGTCTATTAGGTTTCCTTCATCTCAAGTTAGACCTACTCAAAGAGGTGCTGGAGGAATAAGAGGTATTAAGATGAAAACATCTCAGGATGTTGTAGTTTATAGTGGTGTTGTAAATGATGAAGGCTCACTATTGATAATTGGACGTAGAGGAATTGGTAAATTGAGCGAATTTAGGAACTATAGGGTTCAAAATAGAGGAGGATCTGGTGTATTAACTCTCAAGGTTACTGATAAAACTGGTAAAATAGCCGGTGGTGCAGTGGTAACTGATGAAGTATTTAATGCAGCTAAGGATATAAAAGAAGAAAATAAATCTAAGGATAAAAAGTATCAAGGAGATGGTTTCCTATTCATACTTACAGATAATGCTCAAATTATTAGAACGCATATAAATCAAATCAGAAGAGCTGGAAGAGTTACTCAAGGGGTTACTATAGTTAAACCAAATGCAGGAGATGCTATCAGTGGTGTATTTATAAACTTCGTTCAAGACAAAAGAAAAGCTAGAAAGATTGTCGATATCAAAGAAATAGAAAAAAATGAAGAATTTGTGAATTCAGATTTGCAGGAGTCAAATTCAGAGGTTAAAATTGAGGAATCAAATACTGAAAGTTAGATGATTAATGATTCTGAATATAGAAAATCCTGGAGTAATTTTCCTACAGGGGTTTCTGTATTAGCAACTAGGGACAATAATAAGAATTTAGTTGGAATGACAGCTAATTCTCTTATGAGCATTTCTCTAGAACCAAAGATTATAATGATTTCTGTTGGTAATAATCGATCTATATTAGAGTATTTAGGTATAAAAGATAATGTTAGCATTTCAATTTTAACTAAAGGACAATCTAATATTGCTGATTATTTTTCAAACTCAAATCAAAGCTTAAAAGAAAATTATTTTTTAGAAAAAAATGAAATTTATTATATTGAAGATTGTCTCTGTTATTTTTTTTGTAAAATTATAAATTTTTATGTAGTTGGTGATCATACAGTTTTTTCATTACTTGTAGAAAAAATGAACATAGGTGAAAATAGGTCTCCTCTTATTTGGTATCAAGGCAACTTTAGTAATAAAATTTTATGAAAATTGCATGTTTGTCATTAGTTGAAATTTTTCCAGATTACGTTTTGGGTGGCTCTCAAAATATACTAAGAAAAATAATAATAGGCTTAAGAAATAATGGTATTAGAGTTAGATTATTCTCACCAATAAATGATCAACCAAAGTCATTTATTAATGATGTAGAAATAGAGAATATATTAAATCTAAGAGGATCATTTCCTAGTCCCTTTGAAATCCCTTTATACGAATTACAAAATCTATCTAATACAATAGATGAAATAAAAACTTGGGCAGATAGAATCTATTTACATGGAGATGGTTGGTTTATGAGAGAAGAATTTTTTGGTTCAAATATAATTAGCGGAATTCATGATCTTGTTTATCAAGAATCATTAACTTCAGTAATCTTTTCAAAATCAAATAAAATAATAGTTCCTTCAAATTATCTAAAACAAACTATCAAAGCATCATTAAGTAAAGAAAGATTCAGATCAAAAAATATATCAGTTATAAAGAATTCAATAGATAATTTTTCTAAGGAAAAGCATACTGAAAAGCACCCAGATAAAGATACTTTGGTTTTGTTATTTCCTCATAGACCTGATTTAAGAAAAGGTATAAATAATGCACTAAAAATTTCATTAGGATTTGCTCAGACGAAAAGATGGAAAAAAGTTATATTAAATGTTCCGAAATTTAATAAATTATTGAATAAAGATGAAAAAAACTCTTCGAATCTTCATTTAGATAGTCTTGAAAAATTTAATAGAAATGGAGGAGAAATCAACTTTCATGATTGGATTCCAATTAATGAAATGAGTCAATATTATAAATCTGGGGATTTAACTCTATGCCCTGGAAATTTTATTGAATCATTTGGTTTAGTTCCTCTTGAATCATTAGCTAACGGAACACCAGTAATATGTAGTGCTGTTGGTGCTTTTAGAGAATTTTCTAACTTTGAAGGAATCAGAATTATTCCTTACGGAGATATTGAGGGATTTGTAAATAAAGGCATAGAATTATTGGAAGAAATAAATGAAATAAAATATGGTTCTGAAAGAGTCATAAATAACTACAATTTAGATAATATGATTACTGAATATATAGAAACTTTTACTAATCCTAATTCAAAATTAAAAGAAGAAATAAATGATTCTCCTATGAAAGTTGATACTGTTGATGGTAAATATTTTATGTCTCCTTGGTGCTTTATTTCAAATAATAAAATTTATCATGATTATAAAGGTTGGATGAAAGATTTTGAAAATAAATTTAAATTGCAAAATAAAAGAATTATTCTAGATCATAAGTATATTGAAAAAGCCATCTCAGAAAAAATATTAATTTCTTATTAATTTATAGGCAAAATTTTCCTTTATTGTGTACAATTAATTCTTGTATAAACAAATTTAGATTAATTACATGGATTACGCAATTATAAAAACAGGTGGTAAGCAGTATCGAGTTAGAAAAGGAGATTTTCTAACAGTTGAAAAGCTTGAAGGTAATTCAGGTGATGAAGTGTCATTCAATGAAGTACTTTTAACTTCTCTTAAAGGTGAACTTAGTGTAGGTGAACCTATTGTTTCAGGAGCAGTAGTAAAAGCTAAAATTGAGGATCAAATTAAGGGCCAAAAAGTTATATCATTACGATATAAAAATAAGACAAGGCATAGAGTAAAGACTGGTCATAGGCAAAAATTAACTAATGTGATCATTCAGAGTATTTCAGTAAAGAAACCAAGGAGTAAATCTAATGGCTCATAAAAAAGGTGGAGGAACAAGTCGAAATGGTAGAGATAGTGCAGGTAAAAGACTTGGAGTAAAAACTTTCGGAGGAAAGTTTGTCACTGCTGGATCTATAATTGTGAGGCAAAGAGGAACCAGATTTGTTCCAGGAGAAAATGTAGGAATAGGTAGGGATCATACACTTTTTTCTAAAGTTGATGGAGTCGTTTCTTTTGATTGGGCTTCCAAAGTTAAAAGAAGAGTAAATGTATTGATCGAAAGTGTAGAAAAATAATGAAAAAAGAAACACATCCCAAATTATTTGAAGCTGAAGTTCATTGTATGTGTGGATCGGGTAATGTATGGAAAACAATATCAACTAAGGAAAGAATTTCAGTTGAAATTTGTAGTCAATGTCATCCTGCTTGGACTGGAGAACAACGAATTGTTGACACAGAGGGTCGAGTAGAAAGAATGAATAGAAGATATAACTTAAAATAACTCCATCGGATGAAAAAGCATTTCTATGGTGGTCAAGCAGTTATTGAAGGAGTTATGATTCGTGGTCAAAAAAATTGTGTAGTAGCTGTCAGAAATCCTGAAAAAAATATAGTTATAAAGCAAATAAAAATTCCTTCATTTTCTAAAGCATTATATAAAAAGATCCCATTCATAAGAGGGGTAATAATACTTCTAGAAATGATGGTTATTGGATATAGATCACTAACAAAGTCTTCTGAGATTGTTGAAGAAAACCAAAATCTAAACATTTCAACTATTGAGAAATTATTTTCTTATCTATTCAGTTCTGCTTTCTTGGTAATCGTATTATCTTTTTTCTTTTTAGTACCCCTTTTCTTATCTGATAGATTTGTTTTTATAGAAGATAACTTTGTCTTAAATAATATTTTAGAAGGAATAATTAGACTTATATTCTTTATACTTTATATTTATCTTATAAGTCTAAATAAGGATATCAAAAGGGTCTTTGCTTATCACGGAGCTGAACATAAAACAATTGCTGCTTATGAGGATAATATTGACACTAATTTAGATAATATTGAAAAGATTCAACTTTATGATAAAGAGCATCCAAGATGTGGAACCAGCTTTATTATGACTGTTATTCTTGTTTCTATAATACTTCATGTTTTTATTCCAAGAGAACCGCTTTTATTGTTATACCTCTCAAGAATTTTTTTATTTCCCATAATTGCAGGTCTTTCATATGAATTGATAAGACTTTCAAGTGTAACTTCAGATAATATTATGTCTAAACTTTTATCTTTACCAAATATTTGGATGCAAAAGTTAACTACTGCTGAACCAGAAGATGAAATGGTTGAAGTTGCATTAGCTGCAATAAATGAATCTATTAGATTAGATGCTAAATAAATTATTATGGTTTATTATGTCTGTTGCTAAGCTCTTTGATTACTTCTTCTAACTTTATATTTTCGTTGGATAAAAGTACAAGTAAGTGATACAAGAGATCAGCTGATTCATAAATTATATCTTCTTTTTTTTCAGCTAATGAAGCAATTATTACTTCAGAAGCTTCTTCTCCTATTTTTTTAGTAATTCGATTTAGTCCTTGAGCAAAAAGTTTAGTCGTGTAAGAATTTTCAGGCATTTCTTCTTTTCTTTGCATTATAAGGCTTTGTAATTGTTCTAGGGTAAAATCATAATTTTCATCAATATTACTTTCAGTTTCAAAACAGGAATTAGCAAGAGTATGGCAAGTTGGCCCCTCAGGGTTAGCTAGAATTAGTATAGAATCACCATCACAATCTATTAGAATTTTTTTTACTCTAAGGTAGTTTTTTGATGACTCCCCTTTTTCCCAAAGTCTATTTCTTGACCTTGAAAAAAACCAAACATTATTAGTCTGCGTTGTTTTTTCATATGCTTCGTTATTCATATATCCAAGCATCAAAATTTTTTTATTCTTAAAATTTTGTACTATAACGGGTAATAATTCTGATTTTTCAAAATTTGGTTTCATATAGTCTTTATTTTTAAGTATAGTTGTTTGAGATTAGAAATTTGAATGTGGTTATCAAATTCTTTAATCTCATTATATACCCTTCTATTTATCAAAAAAGGTTGCATCCCTACAGAACTTGATCCTTGAACATCATCAAATTCTTTATCTCCAATGTACCAACATTCTTTAGGGTCTAGTTTGTTTTGATGAATAAATTTTTTGAAAATATTAGGATTCGGTTTATAACAATTAGCATTTTCTGAAGATAGAATATAATCAAAAGATACACATAATTTGTCTAAAACAGGTAATAAAAAGTCGTTATCAGCATTAGAAATAACTCCAATTTTGTGATTACTTTTTAATTTATTAAGAATTTCTATAGAATCCTCATAAGGTTCATTCTGAGCCATACTTTCTATGCAAAGTTTGGCACATTCTTCTGAATTACCATTTATTTTTAATTCATTAAAAACAATATTGAAGCAGTCACTCCATGCTTTTTCATAAGTCTTAAAAACAGGACTATCTTCAATTTTTTTCATATTAGTCCTAACTTTTCTAAAATTTACCTCATATTTTTTCCATAAATTCCAGAAGTCATTTGCATCAAGATCCCAATTGTTTATAGATATAATTTTCTTAAATAATTGTTTCCATCTTAATATATCATTTTCAATAATAGTCTCAAAACAATCAAATAATAATACTTTTGGATAAGTAAGCTTCTTAATCATAGTCTTATAGATATCCCTTTTTCTTTAAGAAAATTTTTAGCTTCTCTAATTGAATATTTCCCAAAATGAAAGATACTGGCAGCTAAAACAGCATCTGATTTTCCTAGAATAAGAGCCTCTAATAAATGATCTAAATTGCCAGCACCTCCTGAAGCAATTACTGGTATGCTTACCAATTCATTCACCTGTTGGAGTAATTCATTATCATACCCGGTGTTTGAACCATCTTTATCCATACTTGTAAGAAGAATTTCTCCAGCTCCTCTATCTTCTACTTCTTTAACCCAATCAAGAGCATTTAATTCTGTCATATTTCGTCCACCATGAGTATGAACAATCCAATTATTATCAATTTTCTTTACATCAATAGCACTAACAACACACTGAGATCCGAACTCATCTGAGCAGCTATTAATTACTGAAGGATTATTTATAGCAGTTGTGTTAATAGAAACTTTATCAGCACCAGCTTCGAGCATTTGTTTCATATCATCAGCCCCTTGGATGCCACCACCTACTGTTAACGGTATAAATACCAATGATGAAACTTTCTTTACTACATCAATCATAGTTTTTCGACCTTCGTAAGTAGCAGTAATATCTAAAAATATAAGTTCATCAGCTCCTTCTACGTCATAAAACTTTGCTAACTCTGAAGGATCACCAGCATCTCTGATATTTATAAAGTTAATACCTTTTACGACTCTACCCTGATCAATATCAAGGCATGGAATTATTCTTTTAGTTAACATATATTACAGCTTTTCTAATGCTTCTTTTAAGTTTATATTTTTTTTATAAATAGACATCCCCAAAATAGCTCCATCAATATTAAGATTCTTAAGTTGAATTAAATCTTCTAATGATGAAATCCCTCCAGCTATAGTTAATTCCGTGCTGCAAAAATTTCTAAATTTAGATATGTAATCAAAATTTGGATGAGAAAGTGTTCCATCTTTTTCAATATCAGTATAAATAAAAGATTCACATCCTTCTTTTTGAAAATCTTCCACTATATTTTTTATACTTAAGTTTGAATTACCCATCCATCCTTTTGTTTTAACTTCTCCCTTGAAAGCATCTATGCTTATAGTAATAGATTTACCAAAGCTGTTAATGGATTTTATAACTTCTTTTTTATTTTCAAATGCAGCTGTTCCAAAAATAATTTTTGAAACACCTAAATTTAAGTATGAAAATGCTTTTTCGTAAGTTCTTATTCCTCCACCAACTTGAATTATGAGATTAGTCTTACTTAATATTTTTGCAATTATATCCATAATTTTTGTTTCACCATCTTTAGCGCCATCTAGATCAATAATATGAATATATTTACTACCTAATTCTTCAAATTTTCTTGCTACATTAAAAGGATCTTCATCAAATATAATTTCATTATCATAATTTCCTTTTATTAATCTTACACATTTCCCATCTCTAATATCTAAGGCTGGAAGTATCTTCATATTAATTCCGATCTACAATATTTATAAAATTTTCATAGATTTTTAGACCATCTTGTGAACTTTTTTCAGGATGAAATTGTACCGCATAAAGGTTATTTTTTTTTAAAGATACACACATTTCTATTGAGTATGTAGTTTTACCTGTTACTATATTAGATTCCTTTGGATCACAGTAATATGAGTGAACGAAATAAAAATTAGAATTATTTGCTATTCCTTCAAAAATATCCGTATTTTTGATTATTTCTAATTGATTCCAACCCATATGAGGAACCTTAAAGTTTTTCTGTTCGTTTTTTTGAGGAATATTTTTTACAGAACCTTTTAGTATTCCAAGTCCAGGCATTACTCCTTCAGCGGAATGTTCAAATAAAATTTGCATTCCTACACAAATACATAATATAGGTTTTCCTGAAGTATAAAAATCTCGAATAGTCCTTTCTAAATTTAGCTCTTTTATATTATTTAGTACAGTATCAGTTGTACTAACTCCTGGAATAATTAATCCTTTACTTTCAGAGATTATTTTTTCATTAAAAGTAATTTCATTATTAGGGTTAAATTTATCGACTGCTTTTTTAACGCTATGAAAGTTTGCAGATTTTGTATCTAATATTGATATGTCAGACATTATTTATTCCGTTGCTCTTAGATATTCACTATCCCTATCAATATATCTAGCTATGATAAAAAGTAAATCACTTAATCTATTTAGGTAAATAAGTATATTTTTATTATTTAATAGTTTTAAGTCCTTAACTTTGACACAAAGTCTTTCTGATTTTCTACAAGAAGTTCTAGCTATATCTATAAAAGATGATAATAAGCTGCCTCCAGGAAGTACAAAATAATTTATTTTAGGGGTTATCGATTGATATTTATCAATAATTTGTTCAATTTCTAATATCATTTCTTCTGTTAGATAATTATATTTTTTCTTTAATTCATCATACTTTTCAGTTGGACAGGCAATTTCAGAAGATATTATAAAAAGTTTTCTTTGTAACTTAATTATTATTTCTGAAATTTCTTTATCTTTACTTTCTGATGATAAGGAATAAGCTGCACCTAAGTTAGAAATACATTCATCAATTGCTCCATAGCATTCAACTCTTGCATCAAGTTTTGAAACTTTTTTGCCGAATAATAAAAAAGTTTCTCCTTTATCTCCGTTTTTTGTATATAGTCTAGCCAAATCTTTTTTTTTATGTTTTTTTTTATATAATAAATACTACAATGATTTTATAATCATGGCATTAATCCTGTATAGGAATTAGCATAAAAAGCTCTATAAATATGACTAGTAAAATCCCACTAAATACAATAAAGATTTCTGAAAAGGCTTCTCAGAAGGTTAAAGAGTTTGCTGCTAGAGATTCATTGAATAAATTTGGTTTGAAAGTAGCTGTTAGAGCAGGTGGATGCTCAGGGCTTGAATATGTTCTTGATATAGTTGATGGTCCTGATGAAAATGATAAAGTAATAACTCAAAATGGACTAGAAGTTTATATTCCTAAGAAAGCATATGTTTTTTTAGCTGGAACCTTCCTTGATTATACTGATGGACTCAATGGAAAAGGATTTGAGTTTGTAAATCCTAATGCTAAATCATCATGCGGATGTGGAGACTCTTTTTCTGTCTAAAATGAAAAGTCTTAAGAACCTAATTTATCGGTTTAATTACCCACTATGTAATGTTTTATCAGGAGTTGAATCGTATAAATTAAGTGGAATAGATGCAATTTCTTTTTTGGATAGAATATCAACAAATAAAATTGAAAATAAATTAAATAATAATTCTTCTAAAACAATACTAACCAATAATAAAGGTTCAATCATTGACATACTAAACTATAAAGTCTTAGATGAGAAAAATATTTTATTTACAATCGAGTCTAATAATTCCAAAACTATTGAATACTTAAAAAGCTTAATAATATTAGAAGATGTAGAAATTGTTAAGAATAGAATTCTTTCAAAGGTTTCTATTTATTCTAAAGATAAATTATCTGATAATTTAAATTTTTCTTCATATGATTTTTTTTATCAAGAAGTTTTAGAATCCTTATATGTATATGAGATATATGTAGAAAAAAAATTACATGAATCAATGTTATCTGAATTTCAGATTATAGATGAAAATAAGAAACAATTAATTGACATACATAATAATAAATTTGAATTTGATCCTAAATTAGAAAAAATTAACCCTTTAGAAACAGGACTTTATGATTATGTTTCTTTCAACAAAGGGTGTTATGTTGGTCAAGAAGTTATAGCACGTCTTCATAACTACCAAAAAGTATCAAGAAGTATAACTAAATTCTACTCAAATCATAAATTATCTATTAATACTATTTTTAAGACTAAAAATAATATTTCCGGAAAAATTATAAGTATAGTTAAAGAAGATAAAAGCTATATTGGACTTTGTTTAGTGAAAAAAAAAGATATAGAAAGTGTGTCAGAAAATTATATTTTGATTTAACGAAGAAGAAGCGTGTCTCCTCCGTCAACAAGGATATTTTGCCCTACAATCATATCACCTGCTTCCGAGCATAGATATATAACAACTTTTGCTACATCATTTGTTAGAAGTTTTCTCTGTTTAGGATTTTTCCTATTTAGAATTTTATTAATTTCCTCTTGATTAGGGAAATGTTTTATTGCATCAGTATCTAAAAGAGAGGCAGAAATAGAATTTACACTAATATCCCTAGAGGCTAAATCATATGCCAGATATCTTGTAACTGATTCTAGAGCTGCTTTTGAGACACCAATAGAAAAATAATTATTTAGTACTTTAGTAGAACCAGGAGAGCTAATATTTATAATTTTACCTTTTTTATTAATATTAGAATAAAGATTTCTTGATAATATCCAAGGACCTTTTACATTGACTTGCATAGTCCAATCCCAGTGTTTTTCTGTAGTATCAATAGAGTTTTTCATAACTCCTGAAGCTGCATTATTAATTAAATAATCAAACTTTATTTTCTCCTTAATTATAATTTCAGAAAAATCTTCAATATTTTTAGTACTCAACAAATTTAGTTTGAAATATTTTGCAGTTACTCCAAATTTTTCAATTTCTATCTTAAGTTTTTTTGATTCACTAATACTTCTAGAATAAGTAAAAATTACGTTACAATCATTTCTTGCAAATTCTAAGCATAGCTCTTTACCCAAACCTCTAGTTCCACCTGTAATTAATACAGTTTTATTTTTTAATATCATATAGCCATACCACCATCGACTCTAATTATCTCTCCTGTTATATATCTAGCTTCTTCTCTAGACAAAAAAGCTGCTATTGGAGCAATTTCATCAGGTTCCCCGAATCTTTGCATGGGAATCCATGACATCACTTCATTCTTTACTTTATCTGAAAGTACATCTGTAGTAGCAGTAGATATATATCCAGGTGCTATAACATTTACAGTTATATTTCTAGTTGCCACTTCTTTAGCAACTGATTTTGTAAAAGAATGAATTCCTGCTTTTGAAGCAGAATAATTTGACTGACCAATATTACCTCTTATACCTACAACAGAAGAAATATTTATGACTCTTCCCCATCTATTTTTTATCATATTGTTTATACAAAGCTTGGTACAATAAAAAGTCCCTTTGAGGTTTGTATCTATGACTTTATCAAAATCTTCAGGCTTCATTCTCATTAGTAATGAATCTGAAATAATACCTGCGTTATTATATAGTATTTCTACTGGTCCTAAAGAATTTTCTACTTGTTTAATCATTTCTTGTACCTCTTCAAGTTTTGAAACATTAGCTTTTACTATCATCCCCGAAGAGCCTCTTTTATTTATTTCTTTTAAAACTTCTTCAGCATCTTCTTTATGAGAATTATAATTTATAGCTATTTTATGTCCTTGTTCTGCAAGTCGTAGAGCTATAGCTCTTCCTATCCCTCTTGAGGCTCCAGTAATTAATACTATTCTTGGTAATTCTTCCATTATTTTCCTTTAGTTTCAGATCTTATTTTATTAATAGCCTCAATTTGCTTACTAACCCAATCATTTTCAATTGTAATTCTAGCTGTATTAATAGCACTAACGATAGTGTCTATTTTTGATGCTCCATGACCTATTATACCTATCCCTTTAATACCAAATATAGGTCCTCCTCCATATGACTCTGAGACTATATTTGTTTTATTAAAAATTTCTTTAGCTAAATCTTTGTCACCATTTTTATATAAAATTTCATTTGATATTTTTTTCCCTAATCCTTCAGTTATTTTCAGTAATATATTCCCTACAAATCCATCACAAATAACCACATCTACTTTACTTTCAAATAAGTCTTCTGGCTCTATATTACCTACAAAATTTAGAGAGCTTTTAGATAGTAATTCAAATGAATCTTTTATAAGCATATTTCCTTTACCTTCTTCAGAGCCAACAGATAATAAAGCTACTTTAGGATTATCTTTATTAAACATCAATTTAGAAACTTGATTACCAATTGCCGCAAAGTCGACTAGTTGAGTAGATTTGGTATCAACATTTGATCCCAAATCTAAAATGATCATTTCAGGAGAATAACCTATGACTGGTCCACCAATTGAACCCCTTTCAATTCCATCAATTGTCCCAAATAAGATTGTTGCAGCAGCTAAGCTAGCTCCTGAAGAACCCATACTAACAAATCCGTCAGCATGCCCTTTCTTGACTAATCCAGCAGATACAAAAACTGATGCTTTCGGCTTAGACCGAAAAGCATGAACAGGACTTTCTCCTTCCATAACAATTCCTTCAGAAGGTATGATTTTCATTTTTTCAGATATTTCTTGAGGATATTTTTCAAGCTCTTTTTGAATTTTTTTTAGATCTCCCACTAGAGCTACATTAATTCCTAATTCTGTAATTGCTCTAATAGCAGCTGGAACCGTAACACTGGGACCTATATCTCCACCCATGGCATCTAAAGCTATAACTCCATTAAATTTTTCCATTTTATTCCTCTTTTATTCTGTTGTGAATGAAGCCGAAACAACTTCCTCACCACTTTCGTTCATACATAGAATTTTAATATTTTTCCCAATTCCTTCAATACTATTTTCTTTATGGAATATTCTTATTTTTTCTTCTGAATATACAGGATTCTTAAATCTTCCTTCAAAATTTGAATTATTGAACCAATCTTCAGAATAGTATTTATATAGATACTCCATAATTATAGAAAGAGTTAGCATTCCATGAGCTATTCTTTTCTTAAATTGACTTTTTTCTGCAAATTCTTCATCCAAATGAATTGGGTTAAAATCCTTTGATGCAGAGGCATAGTCATTGATCATTTGTTGAGTAACTACTATTTCAAAAAAATCTTTAATTTTTTTCTCCTAAATCACTTATTAAGATTGTACTAATTGATTCTCCTAAATTAATTTTAGAACCATCTCTGTATTGAATCTTAATTTTTATAAAGAAATTTCCTCTTCTTTCTGTTTTTGAAACTATTTCTGGATAGGCAAAAACCGTTTCTTTTTCATTGATCTTTTTAATCCATTTTACTGTTTGATTCAAATGAACTGCGCCTTCTTCTAAATTTATATCTTCCAATAGAATTCCAAAACTGGTTGAAATTAAGTAGAAAGGGGAATGATTTCTAATATCTCTATTTTTTATAGCTTTAGAATATGCATCTGAGGATTTTTCATCATAAGTGATTTCATATGGTCCAAATTTATGACCAATTTCAAATTCCTTAATTGCCATTATCTTTATCCTCTTGCAAAAGTCTCTCTAGGTAACCGTCTAATGATTTTTTATTATTAGGACCATTTATCTTAAATGCAAATGATCCATCGCTTTTAACAAAAAATTTTTCAGGTACAGCTATTACTCCAAAGTCTACTGCAGTACTACCATTATTATCAATTATTATATCGTACTGAATATCGTATTTATTTATAAATTCTTGGATTTCATTAGGTTGATCCCAGACCGCAATTCCAACGAAATTTATTCCCCTAAAACTCCATTCTTTTTGAGCATCAGATAAAATATACGCCTCTTTGATGCATGGACCGCACCAAGAAGACCAAAAATCAATCACTAATGGTTTACCTTTATAATCAGATAAATTTATCCTTTTACCATCAATAGTTTCTAAACTAAATTTAGTACCTTCTGGAGCAGAAATAGAAACTTCTCCCAGTATACTATTTACTCCCAAATTTATTTTTGGAGTTTTTTCACTAACACTTCCAGCAATCATTAATGAAAAAAATAAAACTAGAAAGAGAAAAGAAATTATTATTATTAGATTTTTAGAATTAATTATTTTCAATTTTTTTTCTTCTATTTATAAAAAATCTAATAATAAAAAAAAATATTATGAAATTAATCATAATTAAGATTATTACCAAATTTAATATTTCGTAATTTAGACTACCTGTTATTTTATTTATGAATGAGCTTGGAATATCTTTCATTTCAATATTCAAGTAATCACCCTTTGAGTAATTTTCTCCTATATATTCATCAAAAATATTTGATGAAATATTTATTTGTTTTGAGAAATCAATATTATTTCCCAAAATTACTCCAGCTCCTTCAGGAATAATTATCTTAAAATTATTTGCTCCATGCGGTAAATGTAAAGGAAATAATAGTTCCGATGATTTATATTTGATATTAAAATTAAATATTAGATTATACTCTCCAGGAGGAATATCAGATGTTATAGCAAAGCCTTTTGATAGTTCTATCAAGTTACCGTCCGGAAGGTCTGTTTCTACGTATAAATCAGAAAAACCTTCAGGTAAACTAAACCTTAGAAAATTCATACCCGTAGATGCAACGTCTGTAAAATTAGGAGAAAATATCATATCTGTAGGATTTTCAATCTTAACTGCTGTGATTACTGATAATACTTGATCATTTTGATTAACAGATAAAATTGACATATTGTATTCTTTTATATTTATTTCATTAATGTCCAACGATTCATTTGCATAAATATAATTTGAATAATTATTAAAATTAAGTGCTAATATAATCCATAAAAATACAAAGTTAGAGATCCTGATTCTATTCATCATTTTCATCTTTATCTTTCTTTTTATAAAAAGGGCTAACAATTAGATATGTTGAAAATAAAACTAATAAAAGAAATATTACTGAGAATAATAATTCCATTTTAATCCTTTTTAATTTTGGTTGGCCAAAGAGTTATTAATGTACCTAATATCAGTATAGGTCCTGATAACCAAATCCACCATGCTAATGGATTAATTGCAATTCTTATAGTCATATTATTATCATCAATGAAATCCTTTGGAATAATATATAAATCCTCGATAGGACTACTTAGTATTCCTGATCTGACACTTATTTGATTATAATTTGGATAATAAGAGTGCATAGCTGTAATATTACCTATTTTTTCTTGTGTTTGATTATTAAAAATAGTAAATTTTGCTTTAGTAATAGAGTTCTCAGCTATAAATTCCTGTTCTATTTGATTAAATGAAATTAAGTATTTATCAAATTTAATTTCATCATTTATAGACAGATTTAGGTCTAATCTTTCATCATAAAACTTTGTACCTACAACTCCAAAAGCCAAAGCTAATATAGCTATATGAACAACATATCCACCATTTCTTCCTCTATTTGAAATAATCATTCTAAGAAAAGATGGTAGTGGATTATATGAATTGCCCATTCTTGATTTTGTACCTCCAATCCACTCTCGCATAATAATTGTTAGTACAAAGATTATAGATAAAAATGAAATTAGAGGGAAAAAATCTTTTATACCTGATGCAAATAGATAAACACTAGATGCAATAGTTATTACAAAAGACGGTAGAAGTCTTAAAAAAACTGCTTTTTTTGTAGTTTTTCTCCATGATAAAATTGGACCAATACCCATAAGAATAATTATTAGTAGCAATATTGGTCCAGCTGTTTTATCAAAGTAAGGTGAAGAAACACTTATTTCTGTTCCATTTAGTAATATAGAAACTACTGGAAAAATTACTCCCCACAAAATTATTAATGAAGTTAAGACTAATAAAATATTATTTAATAAAAATGAAGACTCTCTAGATAAATAGGATTCAATATTATTATCATTTTTGATTAAGTTTTGATAATTATAAATAATTGAAATAACACTATAAAAAGTCAAAACTATCATAAAAGATAGGAATAAAAAGCCTAAAGTTGATGCTGCAAAAGAATGAACTGATACCACGGGACCACCTCTATTAATGAATGTTCCGAGCAAGGCTAAAATAAAAGTAAGCGAAACTAAAATTATATTCCAAAGTCTGAACATACCTCTTCTTTCTTCTACCATGAGTGAATGAATTAAGGCAGTAAGAACTAACCAAGGCATCAAGCCAACATTTTCTATTGGATCCCATGCCCAATATCCTCCCCATCCTAAAATTGTGTATGCCCACCAGGCACCAATTAATAATCCTGCACCTAAAACTGCCCAAGAAATTAAGCACCATATTCTTAATATCGAATACCATGGAGCTTTTCCAGATTTATCGAATAAAGATCCTTGACATAATACAAAAGGTATAGAAATTGAGGCAAGCCCTGACATTAAAAGAGGAGGATGAATGTACATGCCTGGATGCCGTAGCAAAGGGTTAATACCTTTACCATTTTCAGGAATAAATTCTGAAACTTCAAAAGGATTCGCAAAAAATATTAAAACCATTAGATAAAATAAGGTAATGAAGGAAAGAATTGAGCAAGGGTAATTTAATTTTTCTTTTATAATATTTTTTGCGAACTTATACATAATTCCGCTAAGTAAAACATGAACTAGAAGAATATATAATAGTGACCCTTCATTTCCAGAATAAAAGGCTACTAAAGTGAGAGCTCTATTCATATCTAGACTTGAATGATTAGCAACATATATATTAGAAAAATCATTACTCAAGAAAGAGTAAATTAATGCAAATGCACTTAATGAAACCATCAATATTATTAAGTAGAAACTCCTCTTGGCACTCTTGATAATATTTTGATTATTTAATTTTTCGCCTATAAAAAAAAATAATGTTGCATGGATTGAAAGTACCAAGCCGAGTAGCATAATATAGAAACCGAAATTATTCATTAAGATTATCTCGCTTTTTGTTTTCGGATATAGAATGAAAAAATTAGAATACTAAAAACCAATCCTATTATTGGAACAATATATGCCAATAAATTGAATCCCGAAACAGAAGGATAGGCAAGCACATTTTCTCCATATCTTTCTACAAAATAATTTTTTATCTCACTTTCATTATATCCTTCACCTATCTTTTCTTTGATAGAATTTTTCATATCTTCTGCAATTAATGATTGAGATTGGTCTAAAGTTTGACCATCGCATATAGGACACATTATTTCTTTTTCTAGCTTTATATATAAGTCTTCGTCAGATTGATTTACTGAGACCATACATGAAATGAAAACAAGAGTATAAAGGAATAAGATCTTTTTGATTGATATAAAATAACTAACGTAAGTCATCCCAAACATAATCAACAATAGATTTTATCTCTTCTTCAGTTAACATATTTTTGTAAGCTGGCATTAAACCTGCTCCACCTTTTATGAAAACAACAGCATTTTCTTTACTCAGTTCTGATGATATCAAGTTTGCTGGATTTTTATGAGATTCACCTGTGACACTATACCAATAGTTATCTTTTGAAGTTATCTGATCTGCAGCAGGTCCATATCCTCCACCATTATCTCCGTGACAGAATGCACAGTTTACAGAATACAGTTCATATCCATCGTAATTAGATTGAACTTTTTTACTCATATTTAGTTCTGAATTTTCTCCAATATTTTTGAAAGGTACACTATCTGGATGTGCAGGGACTCTTGGAGGCTCTTGATCTCTGTATGCTTGGTTATAATGCATTTCACTAAATATTTCTACTGGATAAGTATTAGATTGCTGTATACATCCAGTAAATATAAAAAAAGATAAAATGTAAATTGCTATTAACTTTTTATTTATTAGGATCAATATTTTTTCCTCTTATGCCATTTTTATATCTTCTGAACCTGTTTTTTCTAGAACTTTTCTAGCTTTGTCTAAATCTTTATCTTCTACTGTTATTACAACACCTATGTAACCTTCAGTTATTCTTGCATCATAGACTCCAGGATTGATATTAGGTAATCTTGACTCAAAAATAATTCCAATTACACTAAAGATTACTGCTGCAAGCATAGTCATTTCATACATAATAATCAACATTGCGAAAATCGATAATATTGGCTTTCCACCTGTAATCAGAGGGTATGCCAATTGGGTTGCTGTTGTAAGAAATAATGACAATGTAAATCCTATGATTGCACCAAAAGCTGGGAATCTAAATAATCTATGCTGAGGGACATACTCACCAAATGCACCTTCAGGATATGGTGTTCCTGTAAGAACATCAAATGTGCCTCTCTCGAACCCAGAATCCTTAAGCCCATCCATCGCATCAGCTGCATTATTTGGATCTACATATAAACCTAGAATACTCTTACTCATAATTAATCCTCTTCTTCTTCCTCTTCCTCTCTAAAAATAGTAGGAACAGTTGCACGACCAATTTTTATTGAATCGCTAAATACTTCACTTTCTTTTTGTTCAAACAAAGGAACTAATGGAAAAACCCTTGAAAATAATAACATTAACATAGTAACCCAGCAAAATGACCAAAATAAAACATACCATTCAAACCAACTAGGACTATAGGCTTCCCAAGTAAATACAAAAGGACTTTTTCTTGCAAGCCCAGGTACTATTATTAGAAATCGCTCTAACCACATTCCAATATTTACTAAAATAGAACTCCAAAACATAAGAGCAATATTAGTTCTTACTCTCTTGAATAACCACATAGGCACAGGCAATATATAGCCCGTTAGTAAAAATGTAAGGAATAATATATTCCAAGGATATTGAAATATCTGCATTTCTCTCAAAGCTATTTCTGGAGCATCTAAACCATATAAAGCAAACAATAATTCAAGGAAAGTAAACCCCAACCAAGCTGTTGCAACTACTGTTAACAATCTGGCAAGAGCATCAAAATGTTCTGGCCTTATAAAATCATTCCACCCCCAACCCCATCTCATTAATGCCATCATAGTGACCACTGCAGAAACACCTGAATGTACTGCTCCAATAACAAAATATGGAGCAAAAATAGTTGAATGCCAACCTTCAACGGCTGTTGTAACTGCAAAATCCCATGAAACTATAGAATGAACAGAAACAAATATGGGTAGCATCAGCGCAGATAATAATATTCCTCCTACAACTTGCATTTTCCATTGTCTAGGATTACCTCTCCACCCTAAGGCTAAGATTGTGTAAAATCCCTTTCTAAAACCAGTAGTTTTATCTCTAAGTACAGCCAAATCCGGAAGTAAAGCAACAAATAAAAATAATGTTGATCCAGTCAAGTATGTAGAAATAGCAATAGGATCCATAAACAAAGGTGAACGAATATTTGGCCAAATTCCTCTTGCTGCATCATAAGGTATTAACCAATATACTATTCTCCAAGTTCTTCCAGCATGAATTAGTGGGAAAACTAGAGCAGTTGCAAGAGAAAAAATTGTTAGTATCTCAGCTGCTCTTGTTACAGGCCTTCTCCATTCTGCTTGAGTTATTCTTAGAATTGCTGAAATCATAATTCCTGCATGAGATATACCCACCCAAAAAACAAAAGTTGTAATATATAACCCCCAGTAAATAGGTCGATTAAGTCCAGTGACTCCAAGGCCATATTTTATCTGAATACCAAAAAGTATAAATCCAATTACTACAAAGAAAAGTAAAACAGAAAATACTGGATACCACCATCTAGGAGTTTGAAGGGTACCATTTAAGAGGACTCTATTAGTATATTCCTGACTTAATCTATTTTCATTATCTCTTTGTTGCATTTTTTCCTCTAATTAATCTGGTTTAGCTACTCTAATTCCATTTGCTTTTATATACTTAACAGGAGTAGCTAATAAATTAAACTGTTGTACCTCCCAAACACCAATAATAGGCACAATTCTTGTAATAGCTATAAGAACCAAAACAACAGCACCTGCAGATCCCAATATGGTTAGAATATCCCATATGTCCGGATAAAGAGTTTCAGGGATCACTGAAAGCCATTTATCATGAATCAATTTTGGATCTACTGACCAAGCTGGCACATATAATCTTATTCTTTCAAAAAATACTCCTAATAAAGCTATACAAGCTCCTATGAAAGGACCATTTATTGAATTTCTCACTTTATTCCATATCAACCACCACCAAGGAAGTATAAAACTAAAAAGCATCCCAAGAAAGAATACATACATCATTGGACCTCTAATTAGTAGGTCTAACCATGCTATGTCAGACATAGATTTACCGTACCAAAAAACAATAAATGCTGAATAGAAAAAATAAATCCACATGAGGCTAGTAGCAAACATAAGTCTTCCTAATGCCCAAAATACATTTATATTTAAGTAGTTATCATAATTTCCATATTTTCTAACTATCCAAGCTAAAATTATTACTAATGCAACACCACCTTGAATACCACCCATTGCATGTGACATAGGATATATAGCATCTCTCCAACCAGGGACCATACTCAAGCTAAAGTCTATTGAAATCACTACATGAACAAATATATAAATAAAAAAGTAAAGAGTACTCATTATCCCGACTCTCATACGGAGTGTACTCCATTGCACAGTTGTACCTATAAATCCTCCTGCTAAGAAATTTCCTAATTTTTTTCTAAATCCAGATGAATTATCTCTCATTAGAGCAAAGTCGGGTAGAGCTGAAACGTATAATAATCCAATACCTGCAATTGCGAGCATTATCAGGCTCAAGAAATCCCAAAAATGTGGGCTATAAACGGGCGCTTCGAACCAAATAGATCTTCTTCTTGCTCCCTCAACAACTAATGGTGGGAGCATCCATAATAAAGGGATCATGATTATGATATTAATGAGAACTCCTGATGCACCAATTACATGAGCAATCCTTGATACAGGTCTTGCCCAATTAGCCTTGGCTATAAAAGGAGCAATAGCGACCATTGGAGCTCCGCCAGTAACACTAAAAATAAAAGCTAAACTTGCTGCTACGTATCCCCATTGAGTTTGGTCGTTACCATCTAAGAAGAATTTACCTAGCAGGCCAATCAAACCAAGAATACCAAGTATAGCTGTAATAGAAGCCAATTTCTTGAAAAAAGAACTTCCTTTTACAGTTGTCTGAATTAGCTCATCCTTGACAATTTTAGGTTCGCTAGGAGGCCAATCCATATGATGTTCATTAGTGCTCATCTTTTGTAGCCTTTTCTCCTAAATCTTTATACTTAAGTGGATCTACAGTAGCCAAATATATTACGTTTGGATCAGTATTCAATTGAGGCATAAGTGTGTATTTTCTATCACTTTCACTCTTTGCTAGCTTTGAGACTTCACTGTTAGGATCATTGAGATCTCCAAATACTATTGCATTTGTTGAACAAGCTTCTTGGCAGGCTGTCTGTATTTCGCCATCTTGTAAATCTCTATTTTCTTCCTTAGCCTTTCTTGTCCCTCTTCTGATTCTTTGGACGCAGAAACTACACTTCTCCATAATTCCTCTACTTCGAATAGTTACATCTGGGTTTAAGTGATTTCTTAAATCTTCAGGCCAAGCTGGTTCCCAATAGTTAAAAAACCTTACAGTATAAGGACAGCCGTTTGCACAGTATCTTGTTCCAACACATCTATTATAAACTTGTATATTCATTCCCTCATTGTTATGGTAAGTCGCATAGACAGGACATACAGGTTCACAAGGGGCATTAGCACAATGTTGACATAATACGGGTATAAATCGAGCTTTGACATCAGGGAATTCTCCTTCCCAATACCTTTCAATTCTTAACCAAGACATTACTCTAGCTCTTTCAAATTTATTTTGATCATTTAAGGGGATATTATTTTCTACTTGACAAGCAGTGACACAACCACTGCATCCATTACATTTATCTGTATCGATTACCATTCCCCAACTTCTTTTTTCTTCAGTTACCATAAATTTTTTCCTTATTATCTAGATCAAATATAATTTTTCATTTTCAATGACTTTCATCATCATGCCCTTCATCGTGATGCTCTCTGAAATTAAGCATTTCTTGATACTTATGATGGTTTTCTTCTTCAGCTTCATGAGCAGTTTGCCCAGGAGCAACAACCAATACAGGAACACCTGGCTCAGCAGGGAAAGCTTCAACAGTTCCTTCAAATTTTGGTAATTTTTCGTTTCCACCAGCTCTTTTCATTGAAACTTTTGTTGAAGCCCAAGCATGTGCACCAGAATCCTCATCTTTTAATCCTGATAATATTTTGAGAACATTTGAACCTCTATCAGAAGCGTATCTACCACCTTTGAGAGTTCCTTGTCCTGTTGGAACACATAATGTACCTGGTTGCACTGCTGGATGAGGATATGCTAAACATTTGATTTCACCAGAGTCAGACTTCAAGTAAATAATATCTCCTTCTTTTATATTTAGTTCACTTGCTTGTTTTGAATTGATTTCAACCCAAGTTTGCCAAGCAGCTGAGGTTATACCATCAGCAGACTGTTGTGCCCATGGAGAATTTGATAATCTTCCATCTGATAGAACATTTGTGAAAGGTATTAAGTGAAACTCATCTCCATAAGTATTGTCGATCTCTGAAAAGTTACTATTATTTTTTAATTCAAATGGATTTTTTAGTCTAATTTTTTTCTGGTCAGCAACTTCTTTTGTGTTCCAGAATCCACCTCGCTGCTGAATTCCATTCATGAAAGAAGATTTATTTTCAGCTTGAACAGATCCAGTCCCATTTGAATTATCGTATTCATTATCAAAAACTTTTTTTACAATTGATTTATTACTACTTCCTATTGAGGGTTCAAGTTCTATAAGTTTATCAACATAACTAACAGAGCCACTAGCTCCAGGACCTTCCTTGACAACTACGGGCTGTTGTAATGAAATAGCCTTAAAGCCAGGCAATGGATTGGGTATTTCAGATCCCCATTCTTCAAAAAATGATGTTTCTGGTATGATTATGTCTGATAAATCAAGAGTTTCATTCATTATGTTTCCAAAAGAAATTACATTTTCGACATTTGAAAGTGCTCCCTTTACATCAAGTGAGTTAGGCATTAGATAAGCTAAATCTACCCCTTTAATGATCACTGTATCAACATATCCTGCTCGCCACTGCGCTAATTCTTCCTCCCAATTTTCTATTGAATTTGGTTTATTTGAGCCTCCTATGAAATCAGACTGAACTTCAGGATTTAGGATAACTCCGCCTTGTTTTCCAACCGAACCTAAAAGAATGTTAAGCGCAAGAGCATTATAGGTATTAAATTTACCGTTAGTATATGCTGATGTTGACCCTCCTGCTAAAACTATAGAATTACCTTCAGAAATTCTTTCAGCTGTTTCTATTATTTTCTTTGCAGAAACACCAGTTCTACTTTGGACATCTGCTGGAGTAAATCCAAATTCTACTTTTCCCTCAGGAAATTTATTTAAGTAATCATTTATTTGAGACTCTGGAACAAGCTTATTCTGAATTATTACATTTGCAATAGAAAGTGCGATATCAGCCTCAGTTCCTGGCTTAGGAGAAATCCACAAATCAGAGTTAGCTGAAGTTAATGAGAACCTTGGTTCTACATGAGCTATAAATCCTCTATTTCCTGATCTAAGTTTTCCAAAAGCCTTTCCATATCCTGCAGGTGAAATCCAGTTTTCAATCCAATCTGCACCAAATGAAAGTACATTATCAGCATTGGAGATGTCAAAATGAGGTATTTCTTCTGATTCAAAAAGTTCTGAAATAACTTCATGAAAATTATATTCTTCAAGTGGTTCAAATGTGAGATATCTACCACCTCTAGACTCTGCAAATTTTTGAGACACCCAGCCTTGAGTACTTCTAGTAGGATTCGTTACAACTACAATCTTTTTGTCTTTTGAAGTTGCATCTTTAATCAGCTTATCTGCTTGAGATTTTGTAACATTTGAAAGTATACCTTGTTTTGATCTTCTTACTTGATGATCATGCAATCTGTCAGGATTATAATGAAGCTGAATTGCGGCATCAAGATTTGACCTGGCTCCACCTCTATTTACAGGATGATCAGGGTTACCTTTAATTTTCTTTATTCTTCCTTCTAATACTCTTACTAAAATACCATCCCCAGAAGCTCCATCATTCCAAGATGTTGCATACCATGTATCTATTCCTCTAACTAAATCCTCAGGCATATCAACTGGACTTTGAACAAGTAATTCTTGTTCAGGAATTGAGCACGCAGCAAAAATAACTGCTCCAGCAGCTGATTTTCCACTCAAGGATAGAAATTCTCTTCTATTTAGTTTCATAAAATACCTCTAATATCAATGATGGCATGCTGCACAATCAGTTGGACCACCATTTTTTCTATGACAATTAACACACTGTCCCATTTTTAAGGGTTCGACCTGATAAACTTTTTCCATATTCGCAACATCTCCATGACATGTAGAACATACTTGAGAAGCTGGAACTTTTTCTTCTCCTGAAATGTCTAAATAATCTGGAACATTTCCTATTGCAGACGGATTATTAGTTAAGTAGTTGATATGAGCTGAATGAACAAACCTAACATGATCAGGCATTCTATGAACTCTTCTCCAATTAATTGGAGAGGCCATTTCTGAATCTACCACAACCTGACTGGTTTGTTCATCTTCATAAATACCTGAATACATTCTTAATTTTTGTAAGTCTTCACTATCAGGACTACCTACAGCTCTATGACAGCTCGCACAAAGCTCGACAGCTGGTATATGCGCAGAAGCAGCCTTTGCAACAGTTCTGTGACAGTAAGTACAATCCATTCCTAACCCACCGTCTTCTATTGGAGCTGCATGCTTAGTATGAGGAAAATTTATAGGTTGATCGAATGTTTGTTCAAATCCTAATACAGGTAACGGCTGACCAAGCCAAGCATTGAATAGTCCAGCCAAAAGAATTGAAACAATTGCTAAGGTTGTAAGACCTCCTATTCCTACAAGAGGCACTAGAACCTTAACCCAAATAGGAGTAGTCCTATCAAGTTCCCTAATTCTTTCTATAATCTTCTTTAAGATTTTTATCTCCTGATTTTAATTATATTTCTATTGCCAAAAACTGGGATAAATCCTTTGTAATACTTCATAAAAATTGAAATAAGCTAAAGTAAAAAAAGTAATTATTGAAGCAAGTCCCAAGAAACCTACTATATAAAAAATAGGTCTCAGCTTATTAAATTTTTCTGGAATCGTTTTAGTTGCTACTGCTGATGGAATAATAGCATGAGCAATTAAGAAACTAGGCCCTGTAATAAAAGCAGACAAAAGAGCTAAAGTTAAGAATGTAATATTGTTACCAATTAAATTCCACTCAGCTGCTGTTGGTGCATACGGATCCATCTCTAAGTTCCTCCTGATTTTTAAGAAAATTTATTAATGTATATACAATCTTAAATCATTGTATAAAATTTTTCTTTAAAAGAACTATTCTTTTTTAGAAAATTTAGCAAAAAATAGTTAATTAGATTAAACTATAAAAAATTAGAATATTCTATAAAAAAATGTCTTGGAGTAAATTTTGATTAAAGAAGATAAATTGATTTGGATATATGAAACAATGTGTCGTATAAGATTTTTTGAAGAATCTATGCTTGAACAAACTTATAAAGGTAATTCAATGGGGGTAACTCATCCATCAGATGGACAAGAAGCTGTTCCTACAGGAATATGTGCTCATTTATCTAATAGAGATTGGATTGGTTCTACCCACAGAGGGCATGGACATTGCATAGCAAAAGGATTAGAAACAGATAAAATGATGGCAGAAATAATGGGGAAACATACGGGAAATTGTAAAGGTAAAGGTGGCTCAATGCATATAGCGGACTTTTCTAAAGGGATGCTAGGAGCAAATGCTATTGTAGGTGCTTCAATACCTTTAGCTGTTGGGGCAGCTCTTACAGCAAAATATCAGGGAAAGGAAAAAGATTCTATTGGTGTGGCTTTCTTTGGAGACGGTGCATCTTCTCAAGGAGTGCTACATGAATCAATGAACCTTGCTTCAATTTGGAAGCTGCCAGTAATTTTTGCTTGTGAAAATAATCAATATGCTGAAGCTACTCCGTCTTGGTATGCAGTCTCAGTTGAAGATATTGCCGATAGAGCTAGCTCCTATAATATTCCAGGTGTTGTAGTAGATGGAATGGATGTATTTGAAGTTTATGAAGCTGCGGAGGAAGCGGTAATTAGAGCTAGGTCAGGTAATGGTCCAACTTTGCTTGAATTAAAAACATATCGATATCATGGTCATTTTCATGCTGATCAACCGGAAAAATATAGAACTTCTTTGGAAGAAAAAGAGTGGCATAAGAAAGATTGTATTAAGAATTTTGAGAAAAGAGTTATTACACAAAAAATATTTACAAAAGCAAAACTCGATAAGATAAAAAAACAAATTCAACAAGAAATAGATAATGCTGTTGACTTTGCACTTTCAAGCCCACTTCCACCTAAAGAAGTATTATATGAAGATGTATATGTAAACTATTCAAATGATCTCAGAGGTCTAAGATAATTTTAGGAGATTAAGAAATGCAAGTGAACGCTAATAATATAGGGCCAGGATTCCAAGTTGCAGGAAAAGAATTAAGATATAGAGATGCTTTTAATGAAACATTAAGAAAAGAACTAGAATTCGATGAGAATGTTTTTATCATAGGTGAAGATATATCTGGTGGATTTGATAAAGATACTAAGAAACCACTTGATGCATGGGGCGGACCATTTGCGGCTACTAAAGGTCTGGTTCAAGATTTTGGTGTTGAAAGAATTATGGATGCACCTATTTCAGAAGCTGGATTTGTTGGTGCAGCAATAGGTGCAGCTCTAACTGGATTGAGGCCTGTTGTTGATCTAATGTATTTTGATTTTACAACTGTTGCATTCGATCAACTATTATCTAATGCAGCAAAAAGTAGATATATGTTTGGAGGTCAAACAAAAGTGCCTCTAACCCTATTTGCAAGATCGGGAAGTGGAACTGGTCACGCTGCACAACATTCAAGTGCATTCTACTCTATTTTAGCTCATATACCTGGATTGAAGGTTGTAACTCCTTCAGACCCTTATTCTGTAAAAGGATTACTTTCAGCTGCTATTAGAGATGATGATCCTGTTTTTGTTGTGAATGATAAAAAGCTAATTAATATGACCGGATTTGTTCCAGATCAAGATTATCAGATTGAGCTAGGAAATGGTCGATATCTTAGATCCGGAGATGATATTACACTGGTTGGTATGAGTTATACATCAGTAGTTTGTAAAGAAGCATCAGAAAAACTAGAAAAAATAGGAATTGATGCTGAAGTTATAGATTTGATGTCTTTATCTCCATTAGATGAGGATATAATAATTGATTCAGTCAAAAAAACTAATAGGATTGTGATTGTAGATGAAGATAATCCTAGGGCAAGTATGGCAAGTGAAATAGCTGCAATTGTTTCAGATAAAGCTTTTGATTACTTAGATGCACCTATAAAGAGAGTTACAGCACCTCATACTCCAGTTCCCTACAGTAAGGGTTTAGAGGATGAGTTTATGCCAGACAGTAATGATGTCGTTAAGACTGTACAGAATATTCTAAATCTTTAAGTCTGATAGCAATTTATTTTTATCTGCGCATAAAACCACCTCATCATTAAGCGCGTAACTGAGCAGGCTATTATAAGGATAAATTCCTGTTTCGTGTCCATCGGACCATAAAAATTGTAGAGCATATTTACCAACTGTAAGATATTCAACAATAATTATGTCATCAGGAATTTCAGATACGCTTATGAGCTTTCTTCCAGTTAACTCTTCAACACAATTTGCACATGCGCATTGAAGTCTTAAGTATTTATATGGGTATTTACATGAGACTTCATTTTCCCAAATTATTTCTAACCCATCACTTAATCTATTTACACTTTTTGGTTCCATAAATAATATAATCCTAATGATATCTTATTCACTGCATGAATATTATATTACCAGTAAGTAATTAAAACTTACAGAAAAATCTTGAAAAATTAAAGGGGATAAAATGAGTGAAAATATTAGAGTTGGGGTTATTGGAGCAGGTGGTAATACAACATTAAAACATATCCCTCTTTTACAAAAGATTCCAGGAGTAGAGATTGTTTCTGTAGCAAATAGATCCATTAAGTCTTCAAGTGAAGTCGCTTCTCAGTTTGAAATAAAGAATTATTTTGACAATTGGATAAATGTTGTTGATGATAATTCATTAGATGCTATAGTTATCGGTACTTGGCCATACCTCCACAAAAGACTTTCAATAGAAGCACTTGAATCAGGTAAACATGTCCTATGTGAAGCTAGAATGTGTATGAATGCACAAGAAGCTCAAGAAATGTTAGATGTATCTCAAATGTATCCTAATCTTGTCTCACAGATTGTACCAGCTCCTCATACATTGCCTGTAGATAAGACAATAAAGAGATTAATTTCCTCTGGTTATATTGGAGATCTAGTAAATTTAAGAGGTATAGTAACTGCAGGAAATGATTTTCCAAAAGATAATGAAGATTATCATTGGAGAAATAATAGAGATTTATCTGGTAATAATATTATGCAAATGGGAATTTGGTACGAAGCAATTATGAGATGGCTTGGACCAGCAAAATCTGTTTCAGCTAATGCTCAAACCATTAATAATCCAAGATTAGACGAATCAGGAAATTATGTGTTTACTGATATTCCAGATCACTTAGATGTTATTTGTGAAATGATTGCAGGTGGAACAGCTAATCTACAATTTACTATGGTTTCGGGAATGGCTCCTGAATCTGAAATGTGGATTCATGGAACAAAAGGTACTTTGGTTTTGAAAACAGAAACTACAGCAGATGCTGGAGCTCCAAAATTAGTACTTATGGGTGCAGAAAAAGGTCAAAAATCATTAGAAGTAATTTCTATCCCGAAAAATGAAATTGGTGAATGGAGAGTAGAAGAGGAATTCATAAATGCTATTAGAGGTAAAGAAATTATTACTCATACATCTTTTACTGACGGAGTTAAGTATATGAAGTTCACAGATGCAATTTATGATTCCTTTAGTACAGGCCAAAAAATAGTTATCTAAATTATATGAAAAAATTTATAGACATAAATGCCGATATTGGAGAATCGTTTGGCAGTTATAAACTTGGTTTTGACGAAGAAATAATTAAATATATTTCTTCTGCTAATATAGCTACAGGCTTTCATGCAGGTGATCCAAATTGGATGAATCATACTATAAATTTGTCTCTAAAAGAAGGTGTATCAATTGGGGCTCATCCTTCCTATCCAGATTTATCTGGATTTGGTAGAAGAGATATGAATCTTAATCCTGACGAAATCAAGAATATTATTAAGTATCAGGTTGGTTCAATGTTGGGTTTTGTAGATATAGAAAAATTACAGCATGTTAAACCTCATGGAGCTTTATACAATAAAGCAGTCAAAGATAAAGATATTGCAAAAGCAATAATTGAATCAATTAAATCAGTAAGTACAGAATTAATACACGTTGTTTTAGCAGGATCATTATGGGAGAATTTAGCAAATGAAGCTAATGTTAAGTATGTCAGAGAAACATATGCCGACAGAGAATTTATGTCTGATGGATCCTTGACTCCAAGATCAATTCATGGCTCTGTTATTGAAAATACTACTAGAATTATTGAAAGAACTTTGAAACTTATCAAAACAGGTAATGTAGACTCATTTCAAGGCGATGAAATATCAATAAAATTTGACTCAATATGTCTTCATGGTGACACTAAAGGGTCTGTGCAAATTGCCAAAGAAATAAGTGAATCTCTTAAAAAGAATAATATAGGCATCAAATCAATGTCTAACATTTTGGCATGAAAAAAATTAGCATTAATTTTCACGGGGACTCAACATTAATACTTAGTTTTGGTGAAATTATTGATGAAAAATTGAATATTGAAGTACATAAATGTACTGATTTTCTTAATAGTAAAATACTTAATTGTTCTTATGTTATTGATATATATCCTACTTATAATTCTATAGTAATTGATTATGACCCCCAAAAAATATTTTATGAAGATATAAAAAAAGAAATAGAAATATTATTATCAGAAATAGATATATCTAATGATGAAATTATTACTCCAAAGATTATAAATATTCCAGTAAAATATGGAGGTGATAATGGACCTGATCTTAAAAGAATGTCCCAATCTCTTAAGATTTCAGAGGATGAAATAATAAAAATTCATAGTTCTATAAATTATAGAGTTTATATGTTAGGGTTTATGCCTGGTTTTCCATATTTGGGAGGATTGGATAAAAAAATATCATTCCCCAGGCTAAATAAACCAAGATTATCTGTACCTAGTGGTTCAGTTGGAATTGCAGGTGACCAAACAGGTGTTTACCCTTTTAAGTCACCTGGAGGTTGGAATATTATAGGTAAAACTAAATTGAAATTATTTGATAGATCTAATGATCCTCCAAACTTAATTTCAACAGGAAGCTATATCAAGTTTACAATAGACAATGATTAATATTATTAACTCTGGATTATTTTCAAGTTTTCAAGATTTAGGTAGATTTGGTAAAAAGTCTTTGGGAGTTTCTCAATCAGGTAGCTTAGACAAATATTCTTTTATGATATCTAATATTTTGTGTGGAAATAAGATTAATGAAGGAGCAATTGAGATTATTGGTGGTGGATTTTTATGTGAATTTTTGAATTCTGTTTCAATTTCAGTTTCAGGTCCAATTGGTTATTATCTAATTAATAATAAGTGTGTACCTATTAATTCTTCAATTAAGGTAAATAAAAATGATGTTTTAATGATTCCTTCAAATGAAAATGGTAACGTTTTTTATTTTTCTATTGCTGGAGGCTTTGATATTGAAGAAATTATAGGTTCATATTCATATCACCAACCTTCTAATATTACTGACAAACTCAAGATATCTTCTGGCCAAAATTATCTTATGAAAAAACCAAATTCTGAATTCCAAAAAATGATAAGTCCGTCCTTTTATCAAAAATATCTTAAACCAGTAAATGATATAAGTATAATTTTTGATAAAAAAATAGAAGAAAAAAATAAAAAAATAGTTAATAAATTACTTTCAAATGAATTTACTATTTCTGATCAATTATCAAGACAGGGAATCAAGCTCAATTGTAAGGAAAAATTGGTTCATAGAATTGGAAATGAGATTTCTTCAGGAGTATCCCTAGGAACTGTACAATTACCTCCAAACGGAGAACCTATTATTTTACTAAATGATTCTCAAACAACTGGAGGATATACTAAACTTGGAAGGATTCCTGATTTTGAAATATCGAGAATTGTACAAAGTAAAACTTTTAGTAAAATAAAATTCAAAAAGACTGATATTTATCAATCTAGTGAAGTTATGAAATCTATGGATTCAGAATTTAATTCGATAAAATTTTCTGATTATTTTTTATCTATTCACAAAATAAAAGACTCTTTTGTTTCAGTTCAAATTTCTGAAAATGGTAGTATAATAGCCATATCCAATGAACAACTAATAAATATTAATAAGGAATGATTTGTGGATAATGTTTTGATAGATGGCTTTTACTTGTCGGGTATAGGTACTTTAGTTGTTTTTTTAGTTCTGATCTTGTTACTGATTTCAATTAAGATTATTACATTCTTTGAAAATAAAAATAATTTAGATGAATTGGAAATTTCTCAAAATTCTGTGAAGCAAAATAAAACAAAAGGATTGATAAATATTGCTGCGGCCATGGCTGTAGGTTTATATAAAAAAGAGAAAACTAACTTAAATGATGTTGCGGCTGCGGTAGCAGTTAGTTTATATAAGAAAGATAACCTTTCAGAATCTAAATTGGTTGAACCATATTTGGTGGAATCTTCATGGGTAACAATTAACAGATCAAGAATGTTATCAAGAAAAAATAGAAGGATATAAAATTTTGTCTAGAAAATATAATCTAAAGATAAATAATCAGAGCTTTTTAGTTGAAATATTGAGTGAGTATGAAGGGATATTTAAAGTCAATGTAAATGGTACTATTGTTGAGGTAATGGATACTTCAATATCTTCAGATGTACCAATAAAAAATAATTACTCAGATCAAGAAAATAACTCTCAAATACAACTAGATACTGAAAAAGAAAATATTTCTCCCAATCAATCAAATGATAAAAGAAATTCTGGTCAAATTAAGGCAATGATGCCAGGAAAAGTATTAGAGATTTTAGTAGAAATAGGTGATGAAGTATCATTAGGTACTCCACTTATGATTGTTGAATCAATGAAAATGGAGAATACGATTAGCTCTACTATGTCAGGTAAAGTAAGCAATATATTTATATCAATTGATGACAGTGTTCAATATGATCAAATCATGATTGAAATTGAATAATAATCTAACGAAAGAAATTTTATGATTGAATATATTGAACCATTACTCGAAGGAATAGAAGATCTAATATCAAATCCTGGAATGGTTATAATGTGGTTAATTTCTGGATTACTTTATTATTTTGGAATTTATAAAAAGAAGGAACCTCTTTTACTAATTCCAATATCAACTGGAATATTGTTAGCAAACCTACCTATGGGTGAACTTTTGAGAACAGGAGGAAATGGAGAGCCCGAAGGATTTATTAGGATTTTTCAAAATATAGGAATGTCAACAGATGTACTCCCTCTACTTATTTTTCTTGGTATGGGTGCTTTGACTGATTTTGAACCAGTTTTATCTAATCCCAAAACTCTGTTGTTAGGTGCAGCTGCACAGTTTGGAGTTTTTATTGCCTTAGTGGGGGCGCTATTAATTAGTTTGACTCCCATTTTTGATTTTGGACTTTTAGAAGCAGCATCAATCGGAATAATTGGTGGAGCTGATGGTCCTACTACCATATTTATATCAACTAGAATGAGAGAAATAGGCGAAAGTATTGTAAATTATGATATTAAAGATATTGTTGGAGCTACTGCAGTAGCAGCCTATTCCTATATGGCCTTAGTTCCAATAATTCAACCACCAATAATTAGGCTTTTTACTACAAAAAAAGAAAGACTAATTCGCATGGAATATTCTTCTAAAAATATTACTAAGAAAACTAAGATAATTTTTCCAATTACTACAATTATTATTGTAAGTATTTTAGTACCTGATGCATCTCCTTTGATTTCTATAATGATGTTTGGTAATTTACTTAGAGAGTCAGGAGTTGTAGATAGACTAGCTAAAACTGCTCAAAATGAATTGATGAATGTTGTAATTATATTATTAGGTCTCTCTGTTGGAGCAACTATGCCCGCAAAAGTTTTCTTAAGAGTTGAAACTATTTCAATTTTTATTCTAGGACTAGCATCTTTTATAATTGCTACTATTTCAGGAATTTTATTAGCAAAATTAATGAATTTATTTCTCAATAAGCCTATCAATCCGATGATAGGAGCAGCAGGTGTGTCTGCAGTACCTATGGCTGCTAGAGTTGTTCAAAATGAAGCTTCTAGAGAAGACCCTGATAATTATTTACTTATGCATGCAATGGGACCAAATATAGCTGGAGTAATTGGTACAGCCACCGTAGCAGGTGTATTGTTAGCCGTAGTTCCACAATTAGTGAGTTGATTCTTTAATGGAACTATCTATCTATATTTATATAACTCTTTTTATTTTATGTTCCTTAATTGGATTCTTCGGTGGGCTTTTGGGAATTGCTTTAGGAGCTGTAAGATTACCTATTATTATTTTTCTTGGAGTTGAACCAATAATTGCCGCATCAACTAATCTTTTGGCTGTTATTTTTGGCTCAACCGCAGGTTTATTCCCTGCAATAAAGCAAAAAAGAGTTCCAATAAAATCTAGTATTAATATTGCTATCCCTTCTATGATAGCCGCTTTTTTGGGAGGATACTTTGCTGTAAACTTGTCTGAGTTTTTTCTACTATTAATAATAATAATTTGTCTGATAATTTCTGGTACAGTAATGATTTTTTATAAAGCTGAAGCTAAGGCAATCACGAACGATAAAAAGAGTAGATTTAAGGAATTATTAGTTGGAGTATTAGTATCTTATTTTGGAGGTATTGTGGGTTTGGCTTTAGGAGTCTTGAGAGTTCCAGCATTAGTATATTTCCTAAGAATGAATATTAAGACAGCAGGTGGAATAAACCTTTTTTTATCAGTTTTAGTTGGAGTTTCTGCCTATTTAGGACATTCTTTTTCTGGGAAATTTGATTATATATTAGTATTTTGTGTGGTTTGTCCAACTATTATAGGGATGTATTTCGGATCTAAGTTTGTACAAATTGCTAACCAGGAACAGCTTAGAATATTATTGGGAGTAATTTTGATTTTATTATCTTTATTTATGACTTTAAGACTTCTATAGATGGATTTCTGTTACCATCTATAGAAATCTGAGTAATTTATTTTTTAGTTTCCCAAAAAATATCCCCAATCTCTTCTAAAGCAGCCTTAAACTCTTTTGCTTTATCAAGATCAACATTGACTTTTACATAAGATCCTAGCTTACATGCATTCCAAACTTTTTCATGAAGATCAGGATATTTTTCTAAATGCTCAGGTTTAAAATAGTCTGTCCATATAACTAAAATATCATCTTTAGCTTTTTTTGCATGTTCTTCTTTTGCAGCTACATATCTGGCCATTGAGTTGCCTAGTGAAGCGGAAGGTCCGCTTGAAAAATCTAATTCTTCAAGTAATTCTGTCATTCTTACTACTGTCTGTGCAGCTTGAATGGCATCCTTAGGATCATATATTCCACATGGAATATCACAATGACAGGTAACTTCGGTTATAGGTAAAATTTTATCTAGTAGATTAGCTAACATTTTTTCTCCTTGTTATTATTATTTCTATATTTATAAAATATAATATGCTAATTTTTTTTAATTTCATGTTGTCTATGCTTAAAAAATCTATAAATAAAATAATTTTTAGAAATAGATACATAAAAATAAAAATTAAAGGGTCTAGTATGGCTCCTAAGTTTGTAGAAAATCAAACCTATATTGTTGATAAGAATTTTAGGGTTTCAAAATTAAATAGATATCAACCTATTGTTTTTTTTTGTGATATACACAATTTATATCACCTCAAACGACTAGTGGCATTTCCTGGTGAAAGAGTTCAGATAATCAATAGAAATATTTATGTTGATAATAAAAAAATTTCTGATGACATTTATAATTTTAGTCTTAATAATTTAGTATCAAAAAACTCATTTTTTTGTATATCTGATAACTCTTATTATGTGGGTTTAAATTGTGATTCTTTGAAAAATGGAAATATTTCAAATGATAAGATAATAGGAATTATAGTTACCTAAAATTCGTTCCGCACCAATATGTCCGAAGATAAGCAAGCTGATTCCATAGTATTAGGTAATTTATCAATGATCCAATCTCCAACAAAATGAATGTTTTTTATTCTTAATAGTTTTTTAGCGTCATTTGTTCTTTGAGTAGCTTTTGGAGATCTTATTACTAAACTTGAGATAGTTCTAACATCATTATTTATACATAGTTGTTCTCTTATTTTTTTTTCAAAATTTCTTGTAAGATCAGAGTTTTTAACTTTCAAAAGATCATCTGTATCACTTAGAGATATGATTATTTTTTGTGAAAAAGTATTAAATTCGTTACTATCTTGTGAAAATACCCACTCTAAATCTGAGTTTGAAAAAGCAACATAATCCTCATCCATAACTTTTTTATTGAACCAATAAACAATATTAATTATGGAAGAGTTAATAATTTTTATATTTTCTTTTCGAATCTCCATAAGATTAATTGTGCTTTCAAGATTTGTTCCTATTATTACTTTCTTTGATTTAAATTTATTCTTTTTAGTTTCAATTATTATATTTTCATTTTTTTTATTGATTTTTTCTACTTTTTCAAAAATTATTTTCGAATTATTTTTTGAAATAAATTCCTTAAAAGGCTTTTCAATAATTTTTAAAATTGGTTTTTTTGAATATCTAATAGAAATATTTTTTTTTGGATCAAAAATCATATACTTGAATAAGTTATAAGCATCATGATTATCAAATTTTTCTAAACTAATATTGAATGCTGGTTTACAAATTATTTCCCAAAATTTTTTTATAGTTTCTTCATTCTGTTTATTTTGTTTTAACCAAAATGAAAATGGAATTTTTTTTTCATTTTTGGTATTGAGTGATTTCAGTTTTATTAGTCCATATAAGACAGAAAGTCTATTTTTGAAGCTTAAACTTTTATAACTTAAAACACTTGATATTAAAGATAGGGGATATATACTAATTTTTGATTTAATATAAAATTTTTTATTATTATCAATGACTGGAATTTCTAAATTTCTCTTATTTTCAAAATGATTTTCTAATTTAAATTTCTTAATAATTTTATAGAAATTTTGGTATGTTTCTAAAAAAATATGTTGTCCAATATCAATTTCACCATATTTATTTGATATATAGCCAGCTCTACCACCTAGATTTTTTTTTTGTTCAAAAATCTGCACCTCGTAGCCTTTTTCAATTAGCTTAATAGCACAGTAAATAGTTGAAATTCCGCAACCGATTATTGAAATCTTTTCTTTTTGGTTCTTCATTTTAGTAAAAATGTCTTGATAATTGAATTTATAATTATATAAATTTTATCTAATCTATTTGTTTTTGGTTTATTATGTAAAGATTTATATGAATAGGTTTTTATTTTTTTGAGAACTTTTTCACCAGAATCTAGGAAAATTTGTATTAATATTGCATCTTTTTTTCTTAATAATCTAGGTAAACACTTTCCAGAATTATAAAGATTTTTATTTATATTTATCATCTCATCTAAAAATCTGTTAAACTTTCTTTTTGATATTTCATCAAATTCAAATTTATTTTCAAATATATCCTTAGAAATATTATTTTTGGTCATTATTTCAATTGGCATATATACTCTTCCAATTTTTTTATCCTTAATAATATCTTGTAAAAAATTTGTTATTTGTAGTCCACTACAAATGTAGTTTGAAAGCTTGACTAGTTTTTTATCTTTATAGCCTAAAATAGCTAAAACAATTTCACCTACTGGATTTGCAGAAAATTCACAATACTCTAATAATTCCTTAATGTTTTTATATTCTTTTTTTTCTTGATCAATTTTATTGGCTTTAATTAATCTCAGAAAAGGATTGATCTCTAAATTATGTTTTTTAATTGTTTTTTGTAATGCTATGAAGGTTGGCAAAGTTGCTTTATTTTCAAATGCTTTTTTTAATTCTTTTTCCCAAATGTTTAGCTCTAGTTCTTTGTTTCCATTTGAATCATCACCGATAAAATCAACACCTCTGGAAAATGCATACAAACTCAAAAAATCATTCATTTTTTCTTTACCTATAAAAAACATTAGAACAGGAAAGTTTTCATAGTTATCTTTAGCAATTTTATGGCAAATTTTTAATGATTCACTATACGAAACTCTTTCTTTTTTTATTGGGAAAAGTAAATTATTCATTTGACTATAGTTTTGATATTTTAGATAAAATTTTTTTTTGTTGAAGCTCTCCTAAAAATTTTCTGATATGCAATCTATAGAATAAAAAAAGCTTGAAAAACTCCTTAACTTTTTCAATACCTTCTAATTTATGAGAATTTTCCAATGGGAATCCGTTATTTATAATTCTTATGATAGAAAAATTGTGATTTTCAGGATTAACTAATTTTGATATTTTATTAGAATTATTATCTATAAAATTAGCTTTTATATTCTCATTTATCCATTTTTTGGCATTTCTTCTTTTTGAAATATCTTTATTGAATTCTAATTCCAATCCTGATCCTATTCTGTGCTTGATATTTTCTAATTCCAAGACATCACAAATTGATTTATTTAGATCATGGGATGTCTCTATCCATCTATCTGCACGAGGAATTGACCAGTCTACGGGTTTAGAATTAATAACTAAAGTTTCTTTTGCAACTATTATTTCATTATTAGTTATTTCTTCATTTGTCTGAACGGCAAAATCTATTGAAATTATATTCTTAGGTTTTTTATTATCTATAATATTTTTTAGCTCAAAAAGATCGTCATTTTTCTTTATTTTGTAAACTATACTTTGTTTATCATTATTTATAAATTTAAGTTTTTTATTTAGAATTATTAGGTTCATTTATGCCTTTCTATACATAAGAAAAGTATTTATTTGATCTAATATATTTTTATAATTTTGATCTATTTCTAGATTACGTATAGTACGATTGCATTCATTAAACTTGGATTTTAGAATATCTTTACAATAAAATTCAACCTTATATTTTTCCATTAATTTTAGAATTAAATCTTTAGAATGTTCGTTAATATTTTCTGATAAGAATATATTTTCAATAATTCTCTTGTCATCTTTTTCAGCGGATTGAATTAGATGCAATATTGGTAAAGATTTTTTTTTCTTCAAAATATCACTACCAACAGGTTTACCTAATTCTTTATCTCCCCAGATACCTAGGTAATCATCCTTAATTTGAAAAATTTGACCAAATAGTTTGCCTAGAAGAGAAAAATTTGAGATATTTTTTTTGCTAGTTTTTTCTAAGCTAGATCCTAAAATAGCTGATGTTTCTATAAGTGCACCAGTTTTTTTTTGTATCATATCAAGATAATTTTCTACATTGATTTCAAACTCATTTTCATATGAAATATCAAGAAATTGACCTTCTATTACTGATAGACAAGTTCTGGATATTAACTTTCTGAGGAATATTTTTTTGTGATCAAGTTTATTAGGTAATAAATTTATTGATTTACTAGCTAGTGCGTGCATAGAATTTCCTGAAATAATACCTTTAGATTCTCCCCAAATTTTCCAAACTGTTTTTCTATTTCTCCTAATTTCATCTCTGTCTTCAATATCATCATGAATTAGAGAAAAATTATGGAATAATTCAATTGACATAGCCAATGGTAAAACGTTATTTTTTTCCCCACCTAATGATTCGTTTACTAACATCATTAATGAAGGCCTAAATGCCTTACCGAAGCTTTGTGATTTCTTTCCATTCTCATCTATCCAACCTAAAAAGTACTTATGACTGAAGTACAAATCATCTTGCAGGTCTTTATAGAAAGACTTTGTGTAAGTAAATATTTCATTTTGATATTGATCAAAAATTTTCGGTAATGACAACTTATTCATATGAATTCTAATTATAAGTAAATTATATCCTTCATATTACCTTTATAACAATATTGACTAATAATATAAAATAATAATATATCTTATAAATAAGTTATAAGATAATATATATATAAGGTATCATATTATATTAATTTTATGTTATAATAAAAACTATATAAGAAAGGTTAAAAAAATTAGTTTTTCAAGAGAAGATCCAGTATATGGGATAGGAATAGTTGCAAAAATTGTAGGGTTGCATCAGCAAACCTTAAGAAATTATGAACGTTGGAATTTAGTTATTCCTTACAGATCTCCGGGTGGAACTAGATATTATTCAATAATCGATATTGAAAAAATTGAGAAAGTTAAGGATTGGATTGAAAAATTTGGTATTAATCGTGCTGGAATTGAAATAATTACTGATTTGATGAAAGAAATAAGTGATCTAGAAGAAAAAATTAGCTATTTAGAATCAGAGCTTATTCGATATAAGAGTAGAGGGTCAATGAAAGAACTACCAGAAAGAAATAGGAGATTTTTATGATAACTTCAGAAATATGGTCTAAAGATTCAATGGATGAAAATCTAAGAGAAGTTTACGACATAGGTAGGCATTATGTGGATCAAGTTTATAATAGTCATTACTACACATTAGATCACCTAATGCTTGCTCTACTTGATAATAAAAGAGCTGTGGAGATCTTAATGACTGCAATAAATGCACCTGAGGATAGAAAAAAGAAGTTTTTAGTTTCTTATAAATCTAGAATTGGTCAAAAAATAAAATCTATGGGTAACTATGATCAATTAGATTTTATTCCAAATATAATGAATCCTATTTATGAATTTTCAATTAAGCAAGCAGAGTTTAACCACATGCAAGAAATATCCGTAGATTTAGTGCTAATGGGTATAGTTCAGGTAGTCAAGAATTATCCATATGAACTTCCATTTGAAACACAAAATCTTATTCTAGGATCTCGCTTGACTGTTGGTAATTTAGCTGCAGCAATTAATGTTGTAAATTCACAAAGACCTGATAGTACACATTATAATGATCAAAAAGAATCTGTTAATTTTGACGATGTAAAAAATAGTTCAGAAGAAGATAAGCCTAAATATGAAAATCTAGATAAATATTCTATAGATCTTACTGCTTTAGCACGTGAAAATCTTATAGATCCAATAATAGGGAGAGAAAAAGAAATAAAAAGAGTGCAGCAGATTCTTTCAAGAAGAACTAAGAATAATCCAGTTGTAATTGGTGATGCAGGTGTAGGTAAAACCGCTATAGCAGAAGGTTTAGCACTAAATATTGTAGGAGGTAATGTGCCAAATTCTATGAAAGGAAAAAGGCTACTTTCATTACAATTGGGTCAATTATTAGCTGGAACTGGCGTAAGAGGGGAGTTTGAAGAAAGACTTCAATCTATCTTAAAAGAGATGGAAGAGGCCAAAGGTGAAATCATTCTCTTTATTGATGAGATTCATACTGTTGTTGGAGCTGGTTCTGGTGGTGGTGCTCTTGATGCATCTAATATGATGAAACCTGCACTAGCAAGAGGTAAACTCCAAACAATTGGTGCGACAACACCTGATGAATATAGAAAGTATATTGAATCAGATCAGGCGCTTGAGAGAAGATTTTCTCCAGTTTCTATAAATGAGCCTAATATTTCTGATTCAATTAGTATGCTTGAAGGTCTAAGATCTAAATATGAAAATCATCATGGACTAAAAATTTCTGATGAAGCCATAAAATCAGCTGTTATACTTTCTGATAGATACGTTAAGAATAGATTTTTGCCTGATAAGGCAATTGATCTTATGGATGAAGCATTATCCAGAGCAAATATTGATAATCCAGATATACCATCACAAATTATTGATTATGATAAACAAATTGAATCTTTCCAAGAAGAAGAGGATTTCCTGTTTTCAAAAAATGATGATTCGTCAGCAGATGAGATAAGAAAGAAACGAATTTTACTACTAGAAAAGAGGAAAAAAGAATTTGAAAAGTGGAAATTTAATAATCGTCTTATAGAGATTGTCAAAGCGGAACATGTTGCAAAGATCGTAGCTGATAAAACTGGTATTCCTGTCGATAACTTAGTTGAAAAAGAGGCTAATAAATTATTAAAACTAGAAGAAAGGCTTCATGAAAGAGTTATAGGGCAAACTAATGCAGTTGAAAGTATATCAAATGCAATAAGAAGGAGCAGGGCAGGATTACAAGATCCCACTAAACCTATTGGTTCTTTCATTTTTTTAGGACCGACAGGCGTAGGAAAAACAGAATTAGCCAAATCACTAGCAGAGTTTTTATTTGATGATGAAAATAGTATGATTCGAGTTGATATGTCAGAATACAAAGAGAGTTATTCAATGGCAAGATTGATAGGGGCTCCTCCAGGATATGTAGGATATGATGATGCTGGACAGTTAACTGAATCTGTCAGAAGAAATCCTTACAGTGTTATACTTTTCGATGAGGTAGAAAAAGCACATCAAGATATATTTAATGTGCTCCTTCAAGTACTTGATGATGGAAGACTCACAGATGGTCAAGGAAGAACAGTAGATTTTACAAATACAGTGATTATAATGACATCAAATATAGGTACAAATGTTGTAGGTAAAGAAGCTTTGGGCTTTAATAAAAAATCTGAAAAATCTGAAGAAGAAATATCTGATGCAGTAAATGAAGCCCTAAAATCATACTTCAGACCAGAATTCTTGAATAGAATTGATGAAATTATTATTTTTGACTCCCTATCTAAAGCTGATTTATATAAGATCGTTGATAAAGTATTTTCTGAATTATCAATTAAATTATCAAAATTAGGTATAAGAATAACAGCTGGTAGAAAAGTTAAAGATTGGGTCGCCGAAAAAGGATTTGATAAATTTTATGGTGCAAGGCCTTTGAAAAGACTACTTCAAAAACAAATAGAAAATAAAATTTCTAAAATGATAATAGCAAAAGAAGTAAAGAATGGAGACACAATTTCTCTCAGACTTAAGGAAGATCAGATAATAATATCTAAGAAATTATAAAAATATATGAAACCTTCAAAAAAAATATTAGCGATAATTCTTGCTGCTGGTCAGTCTAAGAGATTTAAGAGTAACAAACTTTTTTTTGAAATAGATGGTAAACCTGTACTTCAAAGAACTATTGAAAATATTAATGGTGTAGATGAAATTATGTCAATTTTGATTGTTGGTAATAAACAAAATAAATCCGATATTAAAAGTTTATTAGATCAAATAAAATCAAAAAAGCAGGTGTACTCTATTTCAGGTGGAAATTCTAGAGCAGATTCTCTAGTATGTGCTATTAATTTTATTAATGAAAATAAACTTAAATTTGACTTTTTAGTTATTCATGATGGAGCTAGGCCTTTTGCTAAAAAAGAAATTTTTAATGAAGGACTGAGATATATAAATGATTATGATTCGGTAATATTTGGACTAACACCAACAGATACTATAAAAAAAATTACCGATGATAATTTTGTTGAAAAAACTCTTATTAGAGACAAATTAATAAATGTTCAAACTCCTCAATTTTTCAAGGATAAAGTTCTTATAGAAAGCATTAAATTCAATCAAGACTTGAATTTGGTTACAGATGATTCTTCTTTTTTAGATGATACAAAATACAAGGTAAAAGTATTACCTGGGGATATAAATAATATAAAAATTACAACTCAAAATGATGTAATGAACTCTACTTTTTATGGTATTGGATATGATTTGCATAAACTTATCCCTTTTGAAAAATTGAGACTTGGAGGTATAGACATAGATTTTCCTTTCAAGCTAGAAGGTCATTCTGATGGAGATGTATTAATTCATTCCATAATTGATTCTTTACTAGGTGCATGCAATCTAGGAGATATAGGAAAGTTCTATCCTTCAACTAAAAAAGAACTTAAGAACATAGACTCTACTCAAATGCTAGCTGAGATTTCAGATTTTGTTTATAAGAAAGGTTTTGAGCTTATATATTTGGATGTAACAGTTATTGCTCAGAAGCCTAGAATATCAAATTACACAGAGAAAATGAAAATAAGCCTTTCTAATATTCTTAATATTAGTGTAAATAATATAAATATTAAAAGTACTAGTACAGATAATATGGGTATAATTGGATCTGAAAAAGCAATTGCAAGTCAAACAATAGCAACTATCAAGAAAAATTATAAATAATTTATGTTTTTGTATAATTCACTTACTAGAAAAAAAGAAAAACTAATAAAAAAAAATGTAAAAATGTATGTTTGTGGAGTTACTGTATATGACAGACCTCATCTAGGCCATGCCTTATCTACTGTTACATTTGATGTTCTACACAGATACCTAGAATATAAAGGATATAAGGTAACTAGGGTTCAAAATTTTACAGATGTTGATGACAAAATAATTAATAAATCTAAAGAATTAAGTATAACTGCCCAAGAAGTTGCTGATAGATATATTGAAACTTTTTTTGAAGATATGGATGCATTAGGAGTCAGAAGAGCTGATGTTCATCCACGAGCAACAGAAGATATGAATGAAATAATTGAACTTATATCTTCCTTAATAGATAAAAAAGCAGCATATAGTTCTAATGGTAGTGTTTATTTTGATGTTTCTTTTGCATCCGACTATGGTAAATTATCCGGACGTAATATTGAAGAAGAGATTGACGGAACAAGAATTGAAAATGATCCTGATAAAAAAAATGTAGAAGATTTTGCTCTCTGGAAAAAGGCTCCAGCTAGTGAGCCTCATTGGAAAAGTCCTTGGGGAATCGGTAGGCCAGGTTGGCATATTGAATGTTCAGCAATGGCAAAAAAACACTTAGGAGATACTATAGATATTCATGGGGGAGGTTTAGATTTGGTTTTTCCTCATCATGAAAATGAAATTGTTCAGAGTGAGTCTGCATCAGGGCTAAAACCTTTTTCAAAAATATGGGTTCATAATGGATTACTAAAGAGATCAGGTGATGAAAAAATGAGTAAATCTCTTGGAAACTCATTTGATGTTAGGGATGCTCTAGGCCAATATTCTGGTAATTCTATAAGACTTTGGATTTTACAAAGTCATTACAGGCAACCCAGTACTCTAGATGATGATTCATTATTAATTGCCCAAAAATCATATCAAAGAATAGAAAGAGCATTATTATTAGATGGATCAAAAGGTTTTAATTCTAAAAATTTTTTGAATGAATTTGAATCCTCAATGGATGATGATTTGGGAACACCTTCTGCAATAGCAACAATTTTTAATTTGGTTCATGAAATTAACGTTTGTAATTCAAAAAAACAAGGTATTTATGAGGGAGTAATTTTGCTAAAAAAAATGTTAGATATTTTAGGATTTGATACCAAAACAAATCATATTGAAGATGAAGAAATAAATAAATTATTAGAAAAAAGAAACAAATACAGAGACGAAAAAAATTATCAAGAAGCAGACAAAATAAGAGATTATCTATTAGAAATGGATGTTGAAATTTTAGATTCTAGAGAAGGCTCATCTTATAGAAAAATCTAAAATCTAACATTCAAAACTGCAATTCCTACAAATACTATTATAAGAAGGATTGTAAGCCGAAATAATATTTGCTCAATTCCTCTCCTTGATCTGAATGAGCCGTCGGATTGACCGAACAAACCTGCTGAACTCCCTCTCGTTTGAAGTAAAATCACAATTACAATAATAACTGCAAAAACCATCATTAGTATTGAAAATATTAGGTCCAAATTACATCCTTATTGTTTTTTTTGTTCTAAATTTTTTGATATCAATTCCATTGAAATTTTAGGATCAGCTTGTCCCTTTGTTTCTTTCATTACTTGTCCTAGAATAAACTTTTTAGACTGTTCTTTACCTGCTAAAAAGTCTTCTACAGCTTTCGGATTATTTTCAATTATATTATTAATTTTATCTTCTAGCTCATTTGAGTTAGATATTATTCCTAAATTTTGGTTAGAAATAATATCTTCAGCTTTTTTTCCAGTATTCCACATTTCTTCAAATACTGACTTAAGGATTTTATTATTTATAGTATTTTTATTATAAATATCAATCAATTTTGATAAATCTTTGGGTTCGAATTTTATATTTTTAAATGTTATATCTGTATCTAGATTTAATAACCTATTAAATTCTCCATTCATAATATTTGCAATATATTTTATTGTTTCATTATTATAAAATTTCTTAGAAATGTTACTAATTGTTTCTTCAAAAAAATTAGAAAAATTTATTTCATCGCTAAGTAATTTTGCATCATAATCACTTAACTCAAATACTTTAATGTACTTTTCTTTCCTTTTTTCAGGAAGAACAGGTAATTTTTCTCTTATGTTATTAATCCAGTTATCCGTTAATCGTAGCGGGGGGATATCGGGCTCTGGGAAATATCTATAATCATTAGATTCTTCTTTTGTTCTTTGAGATATTGTGATAGATTTTTCTTCAATCCAACCTCTTGTTTCTTGGATAATGGATTCTTTATTTTTTATACATTCTATTTGTCTATTTATTTCATAATTAATTGCTTCGGCAACTGCTGAAATTCTGTTCATATTCTTGATTTCTACTTTTGTTCCAAGAATTTCAGAGCCTTTTTCTCTAATACTTATATTTGCATCACACCTAAATGATCCCTCTTCCATATTTGCAGAACCTACCTCTATATATCTAATTATCTGCTGAAGTTTCTCAATGTATTCGATTACTTCTTTGGAAGAACTTAAGTCAGGTTCAGTAACAATTTCCATCAATGGAGTTCCAGATCTATTGATATCTAATAAACTATAATTTTCATTTTTTGAGTTAATATGGGTCAATTTTGCAACATCTTCTTCCATGTGAACTCTATTAATTCTAATTTTCTTATGATTTGAAAGTAATAGACTACCTTCTGTACATATTGGTTGATCAAACTGAGAAATTTGATAACCTTTCATTAAATCTGGATAAAAATATTGTTTTCTATCAAATTTGGTAAATTTTGAGATATGGCAATCTAGTGCTAGTCCAATTTTTACTGCACTTTCAATTGCTTTTTTATTGACAACCGGCAAAGCACCAGGTAATCCCATAGAAGTAGGGTCTACTAAAGTATTCGGTTCAGAATTTTGATACTTAGCACTTGACATGCTAAACATCTTAGAATTTGTATTTAGTTGAACGTGAGTCTCTAAGCCAATAACTGCTTCGTATTCCATAATAAATTTTGAAAGATAATATTTAGTCTAAGAAATCATTTTATATTAGTTATTATAAGATTATAATAGTAATAGGTAGATAAAAAAATATTTCAGGAGTAACTATTTATGCCTACACCAGACAGTATATCAAGAGAAACAGATCTCTCAGGAATGGAATACAAATGGGGATTTACAACTGATGTTGATACAGAACTCGCACCCAAAGGTATTAATGAATCGATAGTTGAGCTTATATCAACAAAAAAAGGAGAGCCACAATGGATGCTTGATTGGAGAATGAGAGCATACAAACATTGGGAAAAAATACATAAACAACAAAAAGAGCCAACTTGGGCTAAAGTAAATTATCCTCCAATAGATTATCAAGATATATACTATTATGCAGCTCCAAAATCTATGACTGAAACGCCCAAATCATTAGATGATGTAGATCCTGAAATGCTAGAAACTTTTGATAAATTAGGTATCCCTATTAATGAAAGAGAAAAACTTGCCGGTGTAGCAGTTGACGCAGTTTTTGATTCGGTTTCAGTTGCTAATACTTTAGATGATCAACTGAAAGATATGGGAATAATTTTTTGTTCTTTCAATGATGCAGTAAAGAACCATCCTGATTTGGTGAAAAAGTATATAGGATCTGTTGTACCATATTCTGATAATTTCTTTTCATCACTAAACTCAGCTGTATTTTCAGATGGATCATTTGCATATATTCCCCCTGGAGTAAGGTGTCCCGTAGAATTAATGACTTACTTTAGAATTAATACTGAGGGATCTGGTCAGTTTGAAAGAACATTGATAATTGCTGATGAAAATGCTTATGTCTCATATCTTGAAGGTTGTACTGCTCCTTTTAGAAAAACTTCACAACTACATGCTGCAGTTGTTGAATTAGTGGCTCTAGAAAATTCAGAAATTAAATATTCAACTGTTCAAAATTGGTTTCCCGGAACTAAAGAAGGAGAAGGAGGAGTATATAATTTTGTAACAAAAAGGGGTAAAGCTAGTAAAAATTCAAAAATATCTTGGACTCAAGTAGAGACTGGATCTGCCATAACCTGGAAATATCCGTCTGTAATATTACAAGGTGATAATTCAACGGGAGAATTTTATTCAGTTGCTTTAGCAAATAATCACCAGCAAGCAGATACAGGAACAAAGATGATTCATATTGGTAAAAATACTAAATCTACAGTAGTATCCAAAGGTATATCAGCAGGAAAAGGTCAAAATACTTATAGAGGGCAAATAAAAATAATGCCCTCAGCAGACGGAGCTATGAATCATACTCAATGTGATTCTCTCTTAATTGGTGATAAATGTGGAGCACATACTGTTCCATATATTGAAGTTAAGAATTCTTCTGCTAGATTAGAGCATGAAGCATCCACCTCAAAAGTATCAGAGGATCAATTGTTTTATTTGATGTCAAGAGGATTGTCTGAAGAAGAGGCTAATCATATGATTATCACAGGTTGGAGTAAAGATGTTATTAAGGAACTACCTTTTGAATTTTCGCTTGAAGCTTCTCAATTGCTTAAAGTTAGTCTTGAAGGCGCAGTGGGATAAAAATTTGGCGAGCCAAAAACTAAAAATACTTTTGAATTGGAGATAATAATTTGTTAAAAATCAGTAACTTAAAAGCAAAAGTCATCGATAATGATGAGATGATATTGAATGGTATAAATCTTGAGGTTAACGAAGGTGAGATTCATGCCATAATGGGGCCAAATGGTTCTGGGAAAAGTACATTAGCTAACGTATTAGCAGGAAGACCAGATTATGAAATAACTAATGGAGATATACATTTCAATACACAATTAATCAATGATTTACCTCCTGACGAGAGATCTCATCTAGGAATGTTTCTAGCGTTCCAATATCCATCGGAAATTCCAGGAGTGAGGTCCTTCCAAATGCTGAAGTCATCTCTAGACGCAAAAAAAGATTATCATAATGAAAAAAAATTATCAGTAAGGGAATTCTCTAAACTCTACGATCAAAAAGTTAAAGACTTGGGTATTGATGTTGATCTAACTAAAAGATCCTTAAACTTTGGTTTCTCAGGTGGTGAAAAGAAAAAAAATGAGATTCTTCAATTATCTGTTTTAGAACCTAGTCTGGCTATACTTGATGAAACTGACTCAGGATTAGATGTTGATGCTTTGAGAGAAGTTTCTGAGGGGGTTAATGCTCTTAAATCTTCTAACAGGTCTTTCATAATAGTTACTCACTATCAAAGAATATTAAATTATATAGAACCTGATTTTGTTCACATTTTAGTTGATGGCTCTATAGTCAAGTCAGGAGATAAGAATTTAGCTTTAGATATTGAAAATAATGGATATGAAAAAATTATATCAGGGATAGAAAAATAATAATGACAACAAAAGATTTTATCAGAAGTGCAAATAATATATTTGAACAAAATGAAATATCAAATATGCAAATAAATGAGCTTAAAAAAGATGGCTGGAAGAATTTTAGTGATTTTGGTATGCCTCCCAACAAACATACAGAAGAATTGTGGAAATATACAAATTTTTCAAAACTTCAAAATCTTAACTTTTCTAAACCATCTAAATCAACTTTTGATTTATCAAATAATCTTAACGATTTGATAAATTTATCTTCAAATAATATATACATTGTTAATGGTTTCTATGATTCAGAAAAATCTAATTTTTCAAAAAATATTATTATTGAGAATGAGAAAAATATTAATAAATTAGATTATTTAGTTTCTCACATGGGTACAATAGCAAAGAATGAAGAAAACGAAATGCTTGCCTTAAATTCCTCTCTTATGAGTGATCCTATATTTATTTCATTAAAAAATAATTCAACTGAAATTAGTACAAATATTTTTATCATATCTACTGATGATAAAATTACCTTTTCTTCTACTCCAAGACTTTTTATTGAAGCATCAGAAAATTCAAATTATGTAATAAATGAAATTCATATAAATCTATCCTCTGAAAAAAATCAAACTTTAGAAATTCCAGTTTTAGAGTATTTGCTTCAAAAGAATTCTGAAATTAATCACAAAAGAATTCAACTATCTTCTGAAAGTTCATATTTTTTTAATTTCGATAGAGTACAGCAAAATGAAAACTCAAAATTTAATTCGGTTTCATTTTCAACTTCAGGTGAGTTATCAAGATTTGATATTCACACTGATTTAATTGGAGAAAATTCAGAGTGTTCATTCCATGGATTATATATAACTGATAAAAATCAGCATCAAGAAAATGAAATATCAACAACTCATTCAGTAGGTAGATGTTCAAGTGATCAAATGTTCAAAGGTATTTTAGCAGGAAAATCAAGAGCTGTTTTCAGTGGTAAGGTTCTAGTTAAGCAAGATGCCCAAAAAACTAAAGCTTTTCAAAAAGACTTAAACTTTCTATTATCTGAGGAGGCAGAAGTGGATACTAAGCCAAGCTTAGAAATTTACGCAGATGATGTTGAATGTAGTCATGGAGCTACGGCAGGTAATATGGATAAAAGTATGCTATTTTATCTAGAGAGTAGGGGTATCAATAAAGATGAAGCAATGTCCATGCTCATTAAGGGATTTGCTCAAGAAATCATTGATGAATTTGATGATATAAATATTATTTCTATCTTGGAAAGCATATTAGAAAATAAAATTAATATTCTAGATATTCAAGGAGTTATGTAAAAAATGGTTAGCCATGATTTAAATGATATGTATGAAGAAATAGTTATGGATCACTATCATAATCCTAGAAACACAGATGCATTACCTGAACCAGATTTTGAAGTAGAAAAAAATAATCCATTTTGTGGAGATGAAATTAAAATTCAAATTTCTCTAGACAAAGATAATAAAACATCCGTTTGTGTAAGTGGAAGAGGATGTGCAATTTCCCAAGCATCAGGTTCATTAATGGCCGAACAAATAAATTCAATTCCATATTCTGAGCTTCAAGAAAATGTAGATTTATTTAGAAAGCTTATCAAGAGTGAAACCTTATCTGAAGAAGAGTTAGATAGGTTAGGAGATATATCTGCTTTGTCAGGTGTTAAGAAATTTCCTGTTAGAATAAAATGCGCTATGCTTTCCTGGGTAGCACTAGAAGAAATTCTTAGAAAGAATTAAGAATTTACAGTTTTTAATAATCCTTCATCAATACTTGTAAAATTAAGATTTGGGATGAGATTTATTATTTTAGAATTATCAAGATAAATATTGTTTATTTCACCTTTTATATTTGGTAAATATTTTGGATTTTTTTTATATTGTAATATCTCTTTTAATTTCAAGAATATATCAATTATTTTAGTTTCTAAATTAGAAGAAATATTATATGTTCCTTCATATTTTCTTGAGCAAATTTCGTAGATTATTTTTACAATATCCTTAATATAAATGTAATCTCTAGTTGATGAACCATTTCCATAAATTGAGATATCTTCATTTCTTTTCATTAAGTTTATATATTTAGGTATAACATTTAAGTTTTTTTGATTTGGACCATATATATTTGATGGTCTAATTATAGAAAATTTATTTTCCTCATTTTTGAGATACTTAATAGTTAATTTTTCTGCTTCCATTTTTGAAATTCCATATGGAGAAATAGGATTAAGCAAATGGTTTTCATCTACTGGTAAATAATTTGGGGTTCCATAGACTGCACCCCCTGATGAAATTAATACAAAGAAACAGTCTCTTAAGTTTTGGATTGATTTAATAATATTCTCAGTTCCATCTATATTGGTTAAGTTATTATTTTGGGGATTCTTTATTGAATCTAATACGCTTGTTTGAGCTGCTGTATGAATTACTAAATCAGGTTTGAAATTTTCAATTATATTTGGAATTTTATTATCATTAATATCCAACTCAAATAAATTTATTGATTTATCATAATTAATATCATTAACTTTATGTACATTGGATGAAAGATTATCAATAATCATAATGTTATTTTCAGAATAAAATTTCTGAACTAAGGAAAAGCCTAAAAATCCTAAGCCACCTGTAATTATTATATTTTTATTTTGCAAAATATGATCCTAAGCGTATTCAACAACATTATTAATATTATGATCTTTTGTAATTAAGTTTGAATAATGAAATACTTCTAATGCCTTTTCGTATTCTTTATTTGATACTTCTATACTTGATTCCCAAGTTTTTAAGTTTTGATAATCATTTATAGCACCTGAAATAGCTTCTATAGAAAAATCAGGGAAATATCTTTTAACTGTTTCTGCAACCTCATTTGGTTTAGTTGAATTTACCCATTTTTTTGATTTTTCAAATGCTTGAGAAAATTTTTTCCCCTCAGTACTATTAATCCATTTCTTTTCTGCACATAAACTAGAAAAAGCAACAGGACCTATCAATTCTCCAATCGAAGCTACTATTTTACCTTGATTTTCTATAGATAGTTGATGGGGATAAGCTCCTTGTTCATGAAAAAAACTATTATCACTTTTTAAGTATTCACTTATCATTTCTGGAGTAGAAAGAACTTTATTATTAAGAATTTTTATTTTATCTAAATTAATATTTCTTTTAGCTAATGCAAATGACAACATAGCTTGGGGTTGCCCACCTCTAACATAATAAAAATTATTTTCGTATAAATTTCTCCAATCAAAAGTATTTTGATTTTTAGAAATTATGAAAAAGCCATCCCTTGAGTTTATTAACGCAAAATGTTTTATTGATATATCTGTTTTATTTTCAAAATAATTCCAACTGGCTGATACTGCTGATTGAGCTACATCTATTTCATTCGATTTGATCTTATCGTATACATTAATATTTGCTTCAGGAATATGATAAACTCCCTTTAGACCTTGATCTTCTAAAAAACCTCCATCCACAAGAGCTAAAAGTGGTGTATAAAAAACAGCATGTCTAGATGCAGTTATATTTATTGTTTTCATAATAATTCCTTTTTCTTATGAATTTATAAAAATAAATGTATATTTTTGAGAACATTTTATAATAGAATTCAGTTTATAATTCATTCGAAAAGGCTAATTTGTCACGATATTCAAGAAACAAAAGCAGTCTAAGACAAATAGAAGGAAGGCATGCTGTAATTGAAGCTTTATTATCTAATAAAAAAGTTTCATTTATTGATCTTTCTGACTCAAATGATCAGAGTAAACAAATAGAAAAGATTCTTTATTTGGCAAAAGAAAAGAATATAAAGATAAATTTCTTATCTAAAAAAACTCTTGAAAAAAAATCATCTACCAAAAAATCTCAAGGAGTTATTTTATATTTAGATGATAACTTTCAATCCTCAATAGAAGATATGATTTTTTTTGCTGACAAGAAAAATGAAGCACCATTAATTATTTTTCTTGACAGAATTCAAGATCCTCATAATCTCGGAGCAATTGCAAGGACAGCGGAAGTTTTTGGAGCTCATGGTTTAGTAGTTCCTTCCAAAGAGTCTGCAAAGATATCTCCTGGCGCAATAAGGGCATCAGCAGGAGCTTTAGAACACGTTCAATTTACAATAGTTAATTCAATTCAGAATACTCTAAAATATCTAAAAAAAATGAATTTTCAGATTTTTTCTTTAGATATGAAAGGAGAAAATATTTCAGAATTAAATGTTGATAAAAAACTACCAATTGCTCTTGTAGTAGGTTCAGAGCATAAAGGTGTATCTAGAGAAATTCTAAGTATTTCAGATAAAGTCTTGTCTATTCCAATGAAAGGAGAAATATCTTCTCTGAATGTTTCTGTAGCAACTGGAATAACGTTATATTCTTTATTTTCAAAGAAAGATTTCAATGGATAAAAAATTATTTCTTCTTATTTTTCCTGTAGTTTTTACAGCTAATATTTTTCTATTAGATTTTAATACTACAATAATAGCAATCCCTTCAATTACAGATGAATTTGATCTATCTCTCAAAGTTGCTTCTTGGATAATACTTTCTGCCTCAATAATCTCGACTGCTTTATTGATGCCGATAGGAAGATTTGCTGACTTTATCAGTAGGAAACTATTTTATATATTTGCTTTGATTATTTCTCTAGTTGGTATATTTTCAGCCAGCTATGCATCTGATATTTATATCCTAATTTTATGTAAAAGTATCTCAGCTATAGGTACTACCGGTACATCTATTATGATGTTTGTGATTGTGACAGAAAATTTCCCAAAAAAATATCAAGGATTAGGATTGAGTTTTATTACTACCTCAGTTGCTTTAGGAATGATGATAACTCCATTTATTGCAGGAATTCTTTTAGACAACTACGGTTGGAGATTCGCATTTAGATTGATTGGATTTATAGGTATTTTTACTGTATTTATGGCATTACTTTTTGTGCCAAAAATGAAAAAACCTAAAGTAGATATCAAATCATTAGATATATTAGGGATGATATTTTTCATGATGATAATGACATTATTTGTTTTTATAATAAATGATCCTTTTTCTTTTGGATTTTTTTCAGTATTTCATATTATTGAAATAATTACTTTTTTAGGTTTGATTTTATTATTTTATATATATGAAAATAGGCACCCTAGACCCATATTAGATTTTAGTAATTATAAAAGTCCAGCTTATTTTTGGGGTTCTATTTCAAGGATGTTTGGTTTTATTGGATTTTCTATATTGATGTTCCTAAATCCTATCTTTTTACAAAAAGTGATTGGCCTAAGTGAAACTTCTGTAGGTATAACTTTATTATATTCTGGAACAGGAACAGTTATTGCATCAGCTATATCAGGAAGATTGTCAGATAAATTTGGGCATAAAATTTTTACAATATCAGGAATGATTTTTTCAGCTTCTGCAAACTTATCCTTATCATTTATTGTTTTTGATTTTAGCTTATTTATATTTACGATACTAATGGTAATTAATGGTATTGGTATAGGTATGTGGATGGCTCCAAATATGAGTGCTGTACTTAGTAGTGTTAGAGAAAATCAATATGGCTCAGTAAGCGCTTATCTAAATCTTATTAGAAATATCGGAACTACATTTGGTCAAAGTTTAGCTGCTTCAATTATAATTATTTATTTAGCTTCTAGTTCAGTATCAATTCAACTTAGTGATATAAATCCAGAATCTTCTGATGAAATATTAAGTTTATTTAGAAATGGTTGGACAACAACTTTAATTATTTCTAGTATCATAGTTTTTATATCTGCTTTTGCTTCATATAAAACAAAATGAAAAGGATTAAATATGAGTAGTTTAGAAAATAAAGTAGCAATTGTTACTGGAGGTGGTACAGGAATAGGAAAAGCTATTGCAAAGCTATTCTCTTTCGAAAAAGCTAAAGTTATTATTGCTTCAAGAAATCAAGAAAATCTTATTAATGCTGTAAATGATATTAGGCAAACAGGGAATGAAATAATTGATTACTACAAGACTGATGTAACAAATACTGAAGATGTAGCCAATCTTTTTTCATTTACGTTTAATAAATATGGAGCTATTGATGTTTTAGTTAACAATAGTGGGGTAATGGATGGTAATCCTATTGATCAAGTTTCAGATGAGCAATGGGAAAATGTTATATCAGTTAACGTAACAGGAACCTTCAAGTGCACTAGGGAAGGATTTAAGTATATGAAATCTAGAGGAGGTAAGATTATAAATATTGGATCAATTGCTGGAGATTCTCCTAGAATGTTTTCATCTCCTTACACAACAAGTAAACATGCGATTAGAGGATTAACAAAATCTGCGGCACTTGATGGTAGGGAATATGGAATTTCGGTCAGTTGCTTAAATCCAGGAAATACAATGGTAGAAAGAAGGTCAGATGGTCGATCAGGGACTGGTAGAGATGAAGGTCCTGAAATATTGATTGATGCAAATGATATAGCAAGAACAGCACTACTGATGGCAACTCTGCCCGAAGGTACAAATATGCTTGATGCGACAGTTTTACCTGTAAAACAAGAATTTATTGGTAGAGGTTAGCAAATAAATTCGTATAATAATAAAAAAAATGAGAGGGGTCTATATGTATATTTTGATTGTAAGGCTTTCGGTAAAGGAAGATAAAATAGAGGAATTCATTAATGAATCTATTGGAGATGCCAAAGGTTCAGTGATAAATGAGCCTGGATGTAGAAGATTTGATATTATTCAAGATGCGTCTGATCCAACTAAATTTGCTTTTTGTGAAGTTTATGACGATGAAGAAGCTTTCAAAGCGCATACAACTTATGAACATTTTAAGGTTTGGGCTAAAAAAACTGAAGATGTATATTCTGCTGAAACTGAAGTCTCTTTTTGTAAACCTTTATACCCCAATAAGGATGTTATTTGGGATTCTCTCAGAGAAAATTATTCAGACCATGAATATTTTTCAAATTCATCTCTTATGGTTATTGCAGCACCACAATATGTTAAGGAAGAAAATATTAATCAATTTATTGACTCAATAACCCTTGATAGTATTGGATCTACAAATGAGGAACCTGGTTGCTTAAGATTTGATGTATATCAAAATATAAATGATCCTAGTGAAATATATCTTTATGAAGTTTATTCTAATGATGATGCATTTGAGTATCACAGAGGAACACCACATATAAAAAAATGGCAGGAGACAGTTAAGGATATGTATGACGAATCTAGAAAAGGTCAAAACGGAATAAGAGGAAAAAACATATGGCCTCCTGATAATTGGGAATGGAATTCTGGCCAACGAAAATAATATGGAGTGAAATATGAAAGTAACAGGAGTAAAGACATATGTTATTGAAAATGAGTCTGCGCCAAGATCAGGTGGGGGTGAAGAAACTGGTAATTGGTATGTAGGTGGAAAGTATTTTCTTATTCTTGAACTTTCTACAGATGAAGGAATTATTGGTTTAGGTGAAAAGCTAACTGGAAGTTCATTCACTGGCGATATGAGCTGGAAAGATTTTAGATCTCAAATACAATTGGTACACGAAACAGTGGAAGCATTTGTAATAGGTAAAAATCCTTTTGATATAGAAAAAATTTATTATGATATGTACGCTGGTAGGCACGATTATAGGCTACCTAGTTTACACTTTGGAATGGTTTTATCAGGAATAGAGATGGCATTGTGGGATATAGTTGGTAAAGCAACTAATCAACCCATTTATAATTTACTTGGTGGTAAATGTTGGGATAAATTAAGAGCTTATGCATATATGCCACCAATACCCGAAGGAGATCCAGATAATGCAGGGATAGTAGCTGAACAATTATTGAAAGATGGGAATACTGCCTGTAAATTTGATCCTTTCCACCCAATTACTGGTGTCCCAAGAGATATTAGCCTGAAAGAAATAACATATACAGAAAATATTTTTAAGAGTATTAGGTCTGCAGTAGGTAATGAATTAGAAGTAGGATTAGGCACTCATGGACAACTAACTACATATAGTGCGATAAGAGTTGCGAAAGCTATTGAGCCTTATCAACCTTTTTGGTTTGAAGAACCAGTTTCACCAGAAAATATAGACGAAATGGCTAGAGTAGCTGCTCATACAAGTATACCTATAGCAACAGGAGAAAGACTTGCAACTATTTTTCAATTTTCTGAATTATTAAAAAAGCAAGCTGCCCAAATAATTCAAATTGATATTGGACAGGCAGGAGGAATTTTAGTTGGTAAAAAAGTAGCAGCTATGGCTGAAGCAAACTATGCTGTTATTGCTCCTCATATGTACTGTGGTCCTGTTGCAGCAGCTGCAGCATTACAAGTAGCAACTTGTGCCCCTAATTTTATGATTGCAGAAGCAAATCAAGGTCCTCTTCATAAAAAAATATTTAAGGAACCAGTTGTATTTGAAAATGGTTTTATAGAAATTCCGAAAGGACCAGGACTAGGTGTTGAATTTGATCCTAAAGTTTTAGAAAAGCATATAGTTAGCTAATTAAAGTTCTATAGTATTAAAACTTGGTTTCCCCATAAGAGTATTATTATGCATTTTACCCCCAAAATTTGCGTCTGAAATCCACATTTTATTACCCTTGATAGACATTCCATGAGGGAAAGGATCATCTTCTTCTAGTTGGATTTCATTAATTACTGATCCATTGGTAATGTCATACTTAATAATTTTTTTTGTTGATGTATGAGCACACCATATTCCTTGATCTTGTCTAGCAAGTCCATGTAATCTTTCTTCTCTAACAAGAAATCTACCAAGAATCTTGTATGTTTCTGCGTCTACCTTATATATAGCCTTAGGATTGAAAGCAGTAATCCAAATTATTCCATCATCCCACTCTAGTCCATGTACACCTCCTCCATCAGGAGTTTCAAATTTATCAATATAATCCCCAGTATTAATATTAAGTTTATAAATCAGACCTTTATGTGTATCAGTTTTCTTGAATGGTCTAGCTTGGGTCTCTCCATTTGAAGCTGTCCAAATATATCCTCCTCCAACAGTTATACCTGACCCATTTTCAGTAATTGTGGATAATCTATTTAAGATTTTCCCTGATTCTTCTAGTAAATAAATGTCATCTAATTCTTGATCTATTACATACAATCCATCCTTAGTCCATTGAAGTCCATTAGGATGTTTACAAGGGGATTTAAATACTTCAGTGCTCAACATACCCATAACCTCGCTTTAGTTTATTCATGTGATTATATAAAAATAATGCAATAATTATACAAACAATAATTAATTTTTATAAAGTATTTAAAAATGTTTTCTTTTTTTAAAAAAAATAAAAAAGTAATGATCTTCATTGATGGATCAAATCTTTACCACGTACTCTTGAAGAATTGTGGTAGAAGTGATCTGAAATTTTATGATTTTGCAAAAAAGCTTACAGGTTCAAAAAGAAAATTAGAAAAAATATTTTATTACAACGTCAGACAAGAATTAGAAGGAAAAATTAAGATACCTGAGGAACAAAAAAAATTTCTAAACAGTCTTCGTAAAATTCCTAGATTTGAAGTCAAACTAGGTATCTGGAAAGAGCAAAATGGATCAATTGTAGAAAAAGGTGTTGATGTTATGCTAGCTACTGATCTTGTTTTACATGCAGTAAAGAATAATTTTGATAGTGCAATAATTGTCAGTGGTGATGGAGATTTTTTCCCCGCAATAGAAACCGTTAAAAAAGAAGGTAAAAAAGTAGAAGTTGCTGCTTTTGAGTCCAACATTTCTAAAGAAGCAAGTGAATCTGCAGATAAAGTCTTGAAACTACATAAGTCTTATTTTATGGGTCTTTGGATGCCCAAAAGAAAACCTAGAAATTCAACTTACAGTAAAAGAAAAACTTCAAAAAAAATAAATTCTTCTTTTTCTTCAAATAGAAGTAAATCTAATTCAATACAGAGAACTAATTCTTCAAGAAGGAAAATTTTGTAACGACATTATTCTATGTTATTCAATAAGTTAAGTAATCTAAATATACCTTCACAAATTGTATTCACTATCATCCCATTAGGATTAATAATTATGGGAGATAGTATTTTGTATATAATTCTTCCATCTAATTATGAATATTTTCAAATAAAAGAATTTTTGGGAATAGATGGAGGTTTTTGGGTTGGTTTTATATTATCAATAAATAGATTTATTAGATTTTTTTCTAATATTTTTTCTGTGAAAGTAATTAAATCATTAGGTTTTAAAAATACTATGTATTTTGCTTCAATCTTAGGAGCAGGATCAACATTTGGATATGCAGTTTTTAAGGGAGTTTTCTTAATTATAATCATGAGAATAATTTGGGGGATTTCATACTCATTATTCCGATTATGTTATCAATTGAAAATCTTTTCGTATGATTCATCAAATTTTGGTATAAATATTGGATTTTGCTTGAGTGTTCAAAGACTGGGTAGTTTTATAGCAGTCACTTTTGGGGTTTACTTAGCTACTGTATTTGGGCTTTTTAATATTCTTTTTCTGCTATCTATATTCTTAATACCAGCATTTATTATTATTACAAAAATCAAAGAAATAGATCTTGCTAGAGTTTCTGATAATAAATTACGCTGGAATTTATTATTTTTTGATTACTCTGATTTATTAAGAAGAAATATTTTACTTTTATCTTTTTTTAAGTTTTCATCATCTTTCACCTCCAATGGCTTAGCCATAGCTACAATTATCCCTTTCTTAATTAGTATTAATAAATCTTATTCTGTTGAATCTATTATTCTAATAGCTGGTCTAATTGTAGGATTCCGATGGATTGCTGATATTATCTCAGGAATAATATTTGGTTATTTATCGGATAAATTTGGAAGGAAAAAAAATATAATTACTAGCTCTATTATAATGATAGTTGCTATAATATTTTCCATCTCAGGTATAGAATTTTATCTAAGTATTTTTTGCATAGTAATGATGTTTTTTCTGAGTGTTTCACTTGAAACTTCACTAGATTCACAATTAGGTGATATTTCTCCAAATAAACAAAAATCAAGTATTCTTTCTAGGTACTCTACATGGCAAGATTTAGGAGCAGCATTTGGACCAATAATTGGATACACTATAGGAATATATTTAGGTGTTCAATACGGATATATATTTTCTTTAATTTTGATTTTTTTGTGCTTATATTTTTATACTCTTAAATTTAAGAGCTCTACCAATCTAATTGATTAAAATTTTCATTTGAGTTTAAGATTATATTTTGATTTGATCCATCTCCATTCATTTTATAAATATCTCCTCTTCCATATGCGTCAGAAGTAAAAATAATACTTTTATTTCTTTCAGACCAAGAAAGATTTTTTTCATTAACTTCATTATTAGTAAGTCTATTATTTTTACTATTTCTGATTTCATGTATATATATTTCATTATTTCCATTTGAGTCACTTATATATAAAATTTTATTTCCTCCGTAGGCCCATTTAGCCTCAATAATATTAATATCTTCTTTTGGATGTATTTTTTTTATATTTTCTTTACTCATTTCTGAATAATTTGTAAAGTTTTCTAAAATCTTATGGATATCTTGAAAAATATAAATACTTCTAATGTCATTATTAGTTTTAGAAAAAAGTATATACTCACCATTTGGACTCCAAACTGGATTTAAACCTTCTGATAGAAAAATTTCGTTTACTCCCCTTGGATTTGATATATAAATAGAATTTTCAATGGTATAAACAATCCATTTATTATTAGGCGACCAAGATCCTAAATTCGCTTTTTTATCTGCTCTTGTTATAGGCAAGAAAGTTTCTGATTCCAAGTTATAAAGATAAATATTACTATATTTTTTTTTACTTTCGAATTCTATTGCTATTTCTTTGGAATCTGGGGACCAGTCGTAATGTATAACATTACCAAAATTATTACTAATTAATCTTAAGTTTATTCCCTCATTATCACTTATCCATAAATTTTTAGTATTATTTTTCTCTGATATAAAACTAAAGTATTGTTTATTTGGGGACCATTTTGGATTATAAGAGTTAGTACTTAAGTTAGTTATATACTTAAATCCTGGATCTCTTTCTTTTTGAATAAGAACTATCCTAGAAATGCCTTCAATAACTTCTTCAGCTAATATGTGCTCATTTAGACTTGATCGACACGAAGTCAAAAAGATCAAACATAATAGAAATAATGTAATTATCTTAAATTTTATAATATGTTTTTTCATAAAAAGTTTTTTTTTGTAGTTTAACGATTATAATCAAAAATCAAATTTGATAGCATTTTATATAATTTACATAATAAGAGGATAAAATGAAATTTTCTTTTTTTTCAATGCCATTACATCTTCCTAACGAAAATCCATCATTGGCATTTAAACGAGATATGGATTTAATAAAATTAGCTGATGATTTAGGATACGATGGTTTTTTTGTTGGTGAACATCATACTGCAGCCTGGGAAAATATTCCATCTCCTGAAATATTTTTATCAAAAGCCTCAGCATATGCTAAAAGAATGCAATTAGGATCATCTTTGGTAAGCTTACCTTTTCATCATCCATTTAACGTTGCTGAAAGATTTGCGTTTTTAGATCATTTGACCGAAGGAAGAGCGGTGCTAGGAGTTGGTCCTTGTAGTTTACCTCCGGATGTAAAATTATATAATATTCCTCCTCAAGACTTAAATCCGATGATGAGAGAGTCACTAGAAATTATAGATTTATTATTAAGGTCTGACGAACCAGTTAGCTATTCAGGGAAATTTTGGAATATAGAAGATATGTTTATACAATTAAAATCTTATCAGCAGCCTAGATTACCATTTGCTACAGCATCAGTAGGTTCTGAAAGATCTCTAGAATTTGCCTCAATGTACGATATGCATATATGGTCATTAGCCTTAGAAATTACTCCCCCCAAAGCAATTCATTGGTCAAAACAATGGAAGAAAGTTGAAGAATTTGCTAACAGATTAGGAACATCTCCGTCAAAAGAAGATTCGAGAGTGGTTACTTATGTTCATTTAGCTGAAACAACAAAGCAAGCATGGGATGAAGTTGAAAAAGCTATTGAAAGGGATATTCATGAATACTTTTATGTAATTGGAGGGCATGAAAGTTGGTTAATTGATCAGGATCAAGATCCTTATTCTCTTACTGCTAAAGAGATCGTAGAGTCTAGAAATTGGATAGTGGGAACTCCTGAAGATGCTATTAAGAAAATTAATGAAATGAATGAAAAAGCAGATGGATTAGGTGGATTAATGTTCACGACTCATGAATGGACTAATAAGAATGCAATAAATAATTCTTTAGAACTTTTTGCTAGGTATGTTATGCCTGAATTTAAGGGTCATTCAAAATCAATCAAAAAAGCTTGGGAGCTAACAAAGAATGATAGAAAAAATAATAAAATACCAAGTTTATCATCTAAAGATTCTACTCCAAACTTAAGAGAACATAAATCAAATCTTTTCATAAATAGATAAAATGATAACTGTTGAAAATCTATATTCTGAAATAGATAATAATTTAGATAGACTAATTTTACTGCATCAAAACTTAATAAAAATTCAATCTGTGAATTCAGGATATATGCCTACTGGAAATGAAACTGAAGTTGCTAATTTTTGTTCAAACTGGCTCAATGATTATGGTATAGACTCTACTATTCTTTCTAGAGATCCTAATAGAGGAAATCTAATTTCAGAATATCCTTATTCAAAAGGTAGTAAAAAACTTTTATTGATGTCTCATTCAGATGTTGTTCCAGTGGAAAATTATGATAAATGGGATAAAGATCCATTTAGTGCAGAACTTATCGAAGGAAAAATTTGGGGTAGAGGTTCATCAGATTGTAAAGGATTATTAGCTTCACAAATGATGGCACTTTCAATATTAGCGGAAAAGAAAATAAAACTTAATGAGAAGGTAACTTTAGTATGCGGATCTGACGAAGAGCATGGAGGAAGATATGGATTTGGCTGGTTAGTAGACAACCATCCAGAACAATTAAGATATGAGTACGCAGTAAACGAAGGTGGTGGATCTCCAGTTACTATAGGAAATAATTTATATTATTTATTAGGAACTGGTGAAAAGGGAAGACTTGAGATAAAAATCACTATTAAAGGTGAAAGCTCTCATGCTTCAGTGCCTTGGATGGGAACTAATGCAATGGGACCCACTGCTAATGCTATAACTGAAATATTAAATTACTCACCTGAACTCGATTGCTCTACTGATATATTCAATTATCTAAATTTATTTGGTATTGAGACGAAACCTTCTATAAATAATATTGACCTAATTATTTCTGAAGCTTATGAAAAAAATCCTAGTTTAGGATCTCTGCTAAAAGCTCTATCAAGAATGACTATTACTCCTACAATTATTAAGGGTGGAATTAAGTCTAACTCAGTGCCAGAAAGTATTGAAATGATTCTAGATGTGCGAACTCTTCCTAATCAAAATGATATTGATGTTTCAGTAGCACTTGATAATCTACTTAAGGATATTCCTAATCTTACATATGAAATAGATTATATGGCGAGACCCAATTCTTCCCCATTTGATACCGAACTTCTAGAAGCAATAAAAAAATCTCAAGCATTAAGTGTTGAAAGAGATGATATTCAGTGGATACCAGCTGTATCAAATGGCTTTACTGATTCAAGATTTACAAGAGATTTAGGGGTAATCACTTATGGCTTTAGAGGAACTCATCCTGATGATGATCCAAATACTGAGAATGTTCATGGTACTGATGAAAATTATGGAGTAAAATCGCTAGTTAGTTCTTCAAAAACAATGCTTGGAATCATTTGGGAATTATGCGATCCTGTTACATAGTTATTGCTCCTTTTGAAGCAGGTTGAACAAGTTTAATGTATTTACCTAGAGTGCCTCTATTATATAGCGGAGGTCTAGGCTTCCATTTAGAAAGTCTATTTTTTATTTCATTTTCATCTACCAATAAATTTAACTCAAATTTTTCTAGATTAATTTCTATAGAATCTCCATTCTTAACTGCTGCAATAGGACCTCCAATAGCAGCTTCAGGACCTAAATGGCCTATTATTGCACCTGTGGATCCTCCAGAAAATCTTCCATCTGTCACAAGATAAACACTTTCACTTAATCCTTGCCCGACAAGAGCACCTGTAATTGAAAGCATCTCTCTCATACCTGGGCCACCCTTTGGTCCCTCATATCTTATGATTACTACATCACCTGCAATTATTTCTCTTTTTCTAAGAGCTTCCATTGCTTGTTCTTCTTGATCAAAAACTTTGGCCGGTCCAGTAAATTTTTTACCAAAATCATGTCCTGCTACTTTTAGTACACAACCATCTGTAGCTAAATTGCCAAAAAGTGTAACTAAACCTCCTGTCTTAGAAATTGGATTGTCTACATGTCTTACAATATTGTTTTCAGATAAATTAGGATCGACATCCATAAGATTTTCTTTAATTGTTTTGCCTGTAACAGTAAGTTCGTCACCATGTAAAAGTCCTGCATCTAAAAGTCTTTTCATTACTAGTGGAACCCCACCTACTTTATCTAAATCAAACATTACGTATTTACCACCAGGTTTCATATCAGCTAGAAGAGGCGTTCTCATTGAGATTTCATGAATATCTTTTAGACTAAGTTTTACTCCAATTTCATTAGCTATAGCAGGTAAATGTAGAGCTGTATTAGTTGACCCCCCCATTGCCACAACTAAAGTAACTGCATTTTCAAAAGCTTTTTTGGTTAAGATATCTGATGGTCTTATATTTTTTCTAACTAGATTCATTACCGCTATTCCAGCTTCTTTAGAGGAATCTTTTTTTCTTTGATCAACTGCTGCTTCTGATGCTGACCCAGGTAGACTTAATCCAAGTGCTTCACCTATACTTGACATAGTATTTGCAGTGAACATTCCTCCGCATGAACCTGGACCAGGGCAGGCATTGATTTCAATTTCTTTTAGCTGTTCGTCATTAATTTCTCCAGATTGTCTTTTGCCTACAGCCTCAAAAGCACTGATTATAGTAAGATCTTCACCATTAAGGTGACCAGGTAAAATTGAACCACCATAAACAAAAACACTTGGTATATCTAATCTCGCCATTGCCATCATCGCACCCGGTAAGGATTTATCACAGCCTGCTATTGCTACTAGGCCATCATATCTCTCAGCAAAACATACGGTTTCAATAGAATCAGCAATTATTTCTCTTGATACTAATGAACCTTTCATACCTTCAGTTCCCATAGATATTGCATCTGAGACTGTTATTGTTCCAAACTCAAAAGGAGTACCCTTGGAGTTACTTATGCCAATTTTTACTTCTTCAGCTAGTGGTCTTATGCCAGAATTACAAGGTGTAACCTCATTATGAGTTGATGCCACGCCTATGAATGGTGCGTTTATATCATCATCTTTTAAACCCATGGCTCTCATCATTGATCTATGAGGTGCTCTTGCTACTCCTTCCGTTGTTTCCCAGCTTCTCCACTTTCCTAATTGTCTTTTTTCTTTTAATTTCTTTTTCATGTTCTCCTCGAGCATATGAATTAATGAATTTTCTGTTTATTATTTTAAGGTAGTATATGACCCTATTGAATCATAAAAATATACTATTTCATTATTTTATATATTATTGGAGAGTTTTATGAGTAAAGTTTTAGATAAAGAAAAATTTAGACTACCTAATTTAGCTAGACCTATAAGATATGAAATTCATCTATTGCCAAATTTAGAGAATCAAGTATTCAAAGGAACTGTAAATATTGAATTAAGTATTTTAGAGAATACATCATATATTTCACTAAATGTTGCTGATATAGAAATATTAGATATGTCTCTTGAAAAAGATTCCGAAAAGATTTCCAATTGGGAAATTGATGAGGACTATGAAATCCTAAAAATCAATTTCAAAGATATTATTCCTATAGGTAAGTATAACTTGTTTATAAAATATAATGGTATTTTGAATGATAAACTTAGAGGATTTTATCATTCTTCATTTACTGATGACAAAGGTCAAATCCAATCTATAGCTACAACTCAGTTTGAATCAACAGATGCAAGAAGGGCTTTTCCTTGTTTTGATGAACCAGATTATAAAGCAGTTTTTTCTGTCAAACTATCCGTTGAAAAGAATCAATTTTGTTTATCAAATGCTGAAATAAAGAATCAAAACGAAGATGAAAAAAATAATATTAAAATTGTAGAATTTGAAGATACAATTCCTATGTCTACTTATTTAGTAGCTTTTGTTGTGGGACCTTTTGAGGCTTCTAAAGCAGTGAACGTAGATGGAATTAACTTAAGAATTATTTATCCAAAAGGAAAAGGGCATTTATGTGATTTTGCTCTTGAATTAGGTGAATATGCATTGAGATATTTTTCAAACTACTACAAAATTCCTTATCCTGGAGATAAATTGGATATGGTTGCAATTCCTGATTTTGCTGCTGGTGCAATGGAAAATCTTGGCTGTATTACTTATAGAGAAGCTTTACTTTTAGTTGATAAAAAACAAGCCACATCAAATGAATTGATAAGAATTGCAGATGTCATTTGTCATGAAATAGCTCATATGTGGTTTGGAGATTTAGTCACAATGAAATGGTGGAATGGGATTTGGTTAAATGAAGCATTTGCAACATTTATGGCTACAAAAGCTGTAGCAGATTATAATGAGGATTGGGATAGATGGGCACAATTTTCATTAGAAAAATCTATGGCTATGGATATTGATTCACTAAGCACTACTAGAGCTATAGAATATCCAGTTATATCACCATCAGATGCAGATGGTATGTTTGACTTAATAACTTATGAGAAAGGTGGCTCTATTCTAAGAATGCTTGAACAATTTTTAGGAGAAGACACTTTTCGACAAGGAGTATCAGATTATCTAACAAAACATTCATTTTCTAACACTGAAACTGATGACCTTTGGAACGCATTAGAAGAATCCTCTAACCTTCCTGTAAAAAGCATGATGGATACTTGGATTTTTCAACCAGGTCATCCAGTTATTTCATATAATCTAAATGGAAAAAATATAGTCTTAAATCAGAGTGTATTTAAGTATTTAAATAATAGTGAATCTGAATTAATTTGGAGTGTTCCAATATTCATTAAGTATAAGAATAAAGATTCTATAGAATATGAAAAATATTTGCTAGAAAATGAAAAAAGTGAAATTAAATTAAAATCTCAAACTAAAGAAATTTTTCTAAATGCAAATGCTTATGGATTCTATAAAGTAAATAATAATTTTGAAAATAGTTTTAATGATATTGACGAATTTTCCTCTGAAGAAAAATATTCTATGATAGATGATTATTGGTCAATGGTACTCAATGGATCAAAAAATAAGGATGAATTCTTAAATTTTTCATCTATTTTTAAAAAAGAAACTGATCCTGACATTTTGACATTACTATACTCTTGTTTTTCGAGTATAAATAGGGTTACAGAAAATAAAACACATTTACAAAGTATAGTTAGACCTATTTTTGAGAATTCTTTTGAAGAGCTAGACAAAATAAAAAATAGATCAACTAGAGAAATTCAATCTTTAGCAACATCTCTTAGAGCCCTAAGTATACTTATCAATGATGATAGTAAAATATTGCTTTCTAAGCAAATATTTAAAGATTTTACAGAAAATAAATCTTTAAATTATGAACCAGATATAGTTTCTAGTGCGATTTCCATTACAGCTCATTTTGGAAATTCTGAAACTTTTAATAATTATTTAGAGCTGATGGAAAATGCCAAAACACCTCAAGATGAAGTTAGATTCCAAAGAGCATTAGTTATTTTCAGGGAAGAAACTCAAATTAAGAAGGTTCATCAGCTTATCTTAGAAGATAAAATTCGTACTCAAGATGCACCTTACTTGCTAGCTGGGGCACTAAATAATGAAAATAGTGGATGGTTGACATGGCAATTTATCATTAAAAATTGGGAAATCTTAACCAAAAAATTTCCAGAAAATTCAATTGTTAGGATGCTTTCAGGTATTAGGTCACTTAATCATAGAAAATATATGGATGAAATAAATAACTTTTTTAATCAAAAAGAAAGAATTTCTCAAGGTAAGCTACAACTAGAGCAACATTTAGAAAAACTTGAAATAAACGTGAATCTAAGAGAGAGAAACTAATTATCCTCTAAATCTTTTAGAAAATTTTCAATTTCTGGGGGTAAATCTAATTTGTCTTCTTGGTATTTATTTTCTTTTTCAAATTGTTTTATCATATCAGATACTTGATTATTATTTGCAAGATTTTTGTGTATGTCCTTGTACTGGCTTTCCCCTTTTTCTTTTTCAGGTAAATTGGTATCAAATTCATATATTTTTGATAAAATTTCTAGAAGTCTATAGGTAGCTAAAAAATCATCTTCAAGTTTTATGTAAAGTGGAATATGAACCATTAATGACAAGGTTTCAATTGATAATTTTTCATGTAAAAATTGGGAAAGTTGAGACGTCATACTTGTAGGGCCTTGGTAATTAGAACTAGATTTCAAAGATTCATCTAAGGGACTTGGAGGGATCCATCCTTTATAACTGCCCGTTACTGGTAATGGCTTAGTATGAGGCACTGAATCAAACATACCTCCTATAGAAATATATCTTTTACCGTCTAATTTTTTGATGAGATCAATTATTGCTTCATTAAAATCTTCAGCAAAAGAGTGGGGTTCTAACATATAAATCAAGAAAATATTTTTTTCTGAAGGTAATCTTTTACCAAATACAACAGAATTAGGAATTCTTATTTTCCGTTTACCATTATCATTTAGTATTTCTGGTCTATAACGAGTCATATCATAATATTTACTTGGCCTTCGTAATTTTCCTAACTCTTCTAAATCAAAAACTTTTACAAGTCTACTGATGGCGTTATGTCCAACATTTCCAACGTTTATCCAAGGCCTTAAAATAGTTATAAAATGACTATCTTTATAACTCGAAATCGGTATATTTAAATCAAATTCTTCTTTATTCAATATTTGAAATATCCTATGTTTATTAATAAATTCTACAATCTTATATTAATAAAATATATAAATAGACTAAATTTATTTAGATAAAAATACATTGAAATAATTGGTATTTCATTTTATTATTTAAATTAAGAAGTAATAATACTTCATTAAACTATTTATATGAAAGGAGGATATTTTAAATTGGATATTAATTATAAGCGGGGTGTCCTAATCTAAGGCGCCTAGAAGGTTAAGATACCTCCACTAAGGGTGAAATTATCCGGTAAGGAAAATCCTTACCCGATAATTTCACCCTTAGTTTACTTAAGAAGAGTTTTTTATGATCAAGCATTTCACAGCAACAGCTTTTGTTGTCCAAAATAATAAAATAGCCTTGCACTGGCACAGCAAAGTTTGTGAATGGCTACCTGCCGGAGGTCATGTCGAAAAAAATGAAAATCCTGTTCAAGCAGCCAAAAGAGAAGTAAAAGAAGAAATGGGAATTGACATTAGAATTATCTCTCGTTCTAAATATAATTTTTTTGAAATAGATAATATTCCTTCTCCTGAAGTAATATTATTAGAATCTGTATTTGATAAAAATATTGGTAAGCATCAACATATAGACTTTGTTTATTTTGCAGTTCCCATAGAAAATGCAGTCAAGTTAAGTAATCAATGGAAATGGTTAGATTCTAATGAACTGTTATCTCAAAATAAAATTACAAATTTTAATGGATTATCTAAATCTCCACCCGAAGATGTAATTAAGTTGGGGGTAGATGCAATAAAAAAGGTTCAAAATATATGAAAGGTTTAATATGTATCACATAAGAAGAGTATGGAAAATTAAAACAGGTCAGGCTCGAAGTGCAGCCAAATTAGTTAATGAAATAGCTAATGATTATTCAGATGCAGGTCAAAGAAATAAATCTTTAGTTTATTTTAATGGAGGGACATTACCATGTCCAAAAAATGAACTACATAGAGTTTATATGCAATGGACTGCTGATGTGATTGATTCTCCATACAGAGAAGGAAATAAAATCCCAACCTCAAGTGCTTATTCAAAATTGAATGAATTGGTAGATCATTCCGATGGACCTGGAACATGGGTAGAATTTTGGGAAGGAATCTAAGTCTAAAGGCAACTCTATGGCCTAAGTTGGCTTTCAGTAAAAATTTACCAAGTAACTAGTGTTTCTTAATTTCTACTCCTGCAAGTTGTTCTACATACTTAGCAATAGCAGAATGGTCACTTTTTCCTTCTCCTTGAATCATCAAGCTAGTCAGGACTTGTTGGAGATTTGATGTCACCTGTAGAGGAAGATTTAGATCTCTAGCAGCTTCCATAGCATTATTAATGTCTTTGTAATGTAGCTCAATTCTGAATCCAGGTTCAAAGTTTCTGTCAACCATCATAGGGGCTTTAGCATTTATCACGTTTGAGCCTGCTAAACCTCCAGCTATAGCTTTATAAACTGTTTCTGGGTTCACTCCTGATTTTGCAGCTAATGTTAGTGCTTCAGCTAATGCATGAATATTTGCTCCAACACATATTTGATTAGCTAATTTTGTAACTTGTCCTGCTCCATGCGCCCCACATAATATAGCTGATTTACCAAGGATATCAAATAATGGCTTAGCTTGTTCAAAATGCTCAGCTGATCCTCCAACCATAATTGCTAATTCTCCAGATATTGCAAAAGGCTCTCCACCAGATACAGGAGCATCTAAAAAGTTTACTCCATTATCATCACAAGCTTTTCCAATTCTTTGAGAAACTCCAGGTGCTATAGAGCTCATATCAACTACTAAATGGCCATTAGAGGCTCCTTCTATGACTCCCCCTTTTCCAGTAATAGCCGATTCGGCTTGAGGTCCATCTTGAACCATGGTAACTGTAATGTTTGCATTAGAAGAAGCTTCTGCTGCAGATTTGCATCCTGTTGCTCCTACTTTCTCAAGTTCTATAACTGGTTCTGGAAATAGGTCATAAACATAAAGTTCATAACCTCCTTCTATCAAGTTTTTTGCCATTGGTTTACCCATTATTCCTAAACCAACAAATGCTATCTTTTCTGCCATAATATAACTCCCTTTCTTTTGATAATTTTCCTAATCTTTCCAGAATCGTTCCTCTAAGAATGTAAATTCTGTGCCTTCTAATCTTTCCTTTACATCCTCAATCATTCCTGGATGACCGCAAGCATAAACAATGGTCTCATCAGCTTTTAGCCCCCATTCTTTTAATCTATCTTCAACAAGATTATTAATTCTTCCCTCTAATCCGGTCCATCCATTATTCCTATCTTCACCTGGTCGACTTACAGATGTTTCAAATAAAACATTATCATAATTAGAAGCAAAGTTACTTAATTCTTCATCATAACCAAATTCATCTAAATAAGAAGCTCCCTCTAAAACAAAAAAATTACTTTGTTTTTGAATTGGATCTAATAGATGTTTTCTCATCATACTCACATAAGGCGCGATTCCAGTAACTGTTCCTACCATTACATGGTTTTTAAAATCTGGTTTTAGCACAAATATTCCTTTTGCCCTTGGTCTCATAGTAACTGCATCCCCAACATTCAAATTATTTAAAAGTGGTGTTAAATTTCCATCTGGTGGTGGTACAAGTTCAACAAATAATTCAATCTGTTCTTCGTCAGGTGAAGAAGCTATGGAATATGCTCTTTCAATACCTCCAGATCCAATAGTACAATATTGACCAGGTTTGAAATCAAATTTTTCTTCAGGTTTCAACCACATTTTCCATAGATCTTCAGTTAGCTGTTCTCTTTTTGTGAGTTTAGCCCACATAAATTTACCTTTGACAACATTTAATGTCATTTATAAACCTCTCAATCGATTATACGTTTTAATTTATTATCTGATATTTAATATATATTGTTAGATTGAAAATAGACACTATTTGAGAATATATCAAAAGTTTATCTATTGTAATAATTAAATAAATTGATAAGATCATGGTTGATCAATTTTCTTTAATAGGGTTCAGAGAAACCTAAAGGAAGTAATACATTTGGATAATAACCTAGTTCAATATAATAAAGTTCTGTTCGACGAGAACGATATTAGGCGTGCTATAGCTCGTTTATCTCATGAAATTATAGAATCTAATCAAGGCATTAATGATTTGATCCTATTAGGTATAAGGACTAGAGGTGAACATATTGCAAAAAGAATATCAAATTCTATAAATTTATTCGAAAACACAAATATTGAATCTTTCAATATTGATATAAAAAATTTTAGAGATGATTTAAAAAATACTAAAAGAATTAGTGAATTATTTATTGATGCAACTGTTCATGAAAAAAATTTGGTACTCGTAGATGATGTCCTATATACGGGAAGAACAATTAGGGCTTCTCTTGAAGCAATTTTCTCTTTAGGTAGACCAAAAAGTATTAAATTAGCAGCTTTAGTTGATAGAGGGCATAGAGAGGTTCCAATAAGGCCAGACTTTGTTGGAAAAAATATTCCAACCTCAAACACTGAAAGAATTAAGGTATTCATGAAAGAGGAAGATGGAATAGACAAAATTGAATTGATTAGAGAAAAGCGATAAATAATGAATAATCTCAAAAAACATATTTTAGATATAGATCATTTAGATAGAGACTTCATATACAAAATACTTGAAAAAACAAAAAGCTTAAAACAAAATCAAACTAATAAAATCAACCTTTCAAATAAACATGTTTGTGCACTTTTCTATGAGGATTCTACAAGAACCAAGTTAAGTTTTGAGAAAGCATCCAATAATTTGAATGTTAAATTTCATGATTTAGAAGTATCAAAATCAAGTGTTAACAAGGGGGAATCTTTTTATAATACTCTCAAAACTATTGATTCTATAGGAATGGATTTGATAATAATTCGTCATCCATCATCTGGTGCAGCTATATTTGCTGCAAAACATACCAGCTCTTCAATCTTAAATGCTGGAGATGGTTCTCATGCTCATCCAACTCAAACTTTAACTGATCTTTTTACAATTTATGAAAAAAATATTGATTTTACAAATCTTGAAATTTCTATAGTTGGAGATTTTATATTTAGCAGAGTTGCTAGATCAACAATTATAGGTTTTGCAATTATGGGATCAAAAGTTAATATAATTGGGCCATCAGAACTTGTATCAAATGATATTATCGAAGCTTATATAAATTTACCAAATATTTCTAAAGATCAAATTTCAATAAGTGAAGATATTGAAAACTCCTTAAGTAATTCCGATATAGTAATGCCTCTTAGGATACAAAAAGAAAGATTCACCAGTAATTTTAATCTAAATTTTGAAACATATAAAAAACTATGGAAAATAGATGAAAAAATAATAAAAAATATAGATAAAAAAATCTTTATAATGCATCCTGGGCCAGTAAATGAAGAGACTGAAATTTCTCATAATATTGCTCATTCAGATAATTCATTAATAAATCAACAAGTTCAAAATGGAGTTTTCTTAAGACAAACAATTATCGGTGAGTTATTATCATGAAAAACCTAATAATTAAGAACGCTTATCTGATAGATCCATCTGAAAATTTAGATTTAGTATCAGATATATTAATATCCGATGGAAAAATTAAAAAAATTTCTAAAAAAATAGAAATTACTAATGAAGAAATTATCGATGCTAATAATAAAATTTTACTTCCTGGTCTAATTGATTTCCATGTTCATTACAGAGATCCAGGGGAAACTTATAAAGAAGATATTGAATCTGGGTCAAATGCTTCTGCCAAAGGAGGTTTTACAACTGTTGTTATGATGGCAAATACTGACCCTGCAATAGATTCGGTTGATAAAGTTATTGAACAAAGAAAAACAATTGAGAATTTCTCTAAAATTAGAGCCTTACAAACATCAGCCCTAACTTTATCAAGAAAAGGAAAAGACTTAGTTGATATTGATAAATTATCTCTTTCTGGAATTGTTGCTTTTAGTGATGATGGGGACGTAGTTGATGATAAAGACTTAATGGTAGAAGGGTTAAAAAAATCTAATGAAAAAAAATTCTTTGTACTTCAGCATGCAGAGGCAAAAGAATTAATTGATGATGGATCTGCAAATTCAGGACCTCCAGCTATTAGAATGGGATTAGCAGCAAGATCTAGACATGCTGAGATATCAATCATAAAAAGAGATATTCAGATAGCAAAAGAAAATAATTTAAAGTTATATTTTCAACATTTATCCACTAAAGAATCAGTTGATTTGATCAGAATTGCAAAAAAAGAAGGAGTTGAAATAATTAGTGAAGTCACTCCGCATCATCTTTTTCTAAACGAAAATTGGGTCTATGGGAAAAACGGTATAATTCCAGATTTTATAGATCTAGATTCTTATGATACTAACTTTAGAGTTAATCCTCCAATTAGGCAAGAAGAGGATAGACTAGCTTTATTGGAGGGTATTAAGGATGGAACCATAGATATTATCGCAACTGATCATGCTCCTCACTCAGATGGAGACAAATTAAATACATTTGATTCAGCTCCAGCTGGAATAAATGGTGCTGAAACTGCATTGCCTACACTGCTTACTATAGTTAATAAAGGAGAGTTACATCTCACTGACGTTATAAGAACTATGAGTAATAATCCTGCAAAAATCTTAAATAAATTGCTTGATGTAAATATAGGAAAATTAAAGAAAAATTTTCAAGCTGATTTTACATTAATTGATAATGATAAAAAAAATAAAATAACAGAAGATTTTTTTATTTCAAAAAGTAAAAATTCTCCACTTATTGGAAATGAAATGATTGGTCAGGTAAAAATGACCATATTAGGAGGTAAAATAGTCCATGGTTAAAAATATAAATTTAGTTCTACAAGACGGAACTTTTTATTCTGGAATTTCTTTTGGATTTCAAAAGGATGTATATGGAGAAGTTGTATTTAATACATCTATGACAGGATATCAAGAAATGCTAACGGATCCATCCTACAGGGGGCAAATATTAATACCTACTTACCCTTTGATCGGTAATTATGGAATAAGTTCTACTGATGTTGAATCTTCAAATATACAAGTTGAGGGATTTGTTGTACGACAATTTTGTGAAGAACCATCTCATAATAATTCAATCATGAATCTTGATGAATATCTGAAGATAAATAAAATTCCTGGAATATTTGGTCTAGATACTAGGTCAATAGTTAAAAAAATCAGAAATGCAGGTGTAATGATGGGATCAATTTCTTCTGGTAATAATATTGATGAAATTATAGCAAAAATAAATTCAATTGAATCCTATGATGATCAAAATTTTGTTTCTGAAGTATCAACTAAAAAAATAATATACCAACGAAATAATAACTCAAAATTTAATATAGCATTATTAGACTTAGGAGTTAAGAATAATATTATTAGGTTGCTAGAATCTAGAAATTGTTCTGTAAAGATTTTTCCCTACACATCAACTTCAAAAGATATTTTATCTAGTAATCCTGATGGAATTGTTTTATCACCTGGACCAGGTGATCCTAATAATCTTGAAAATATTTTACCTGGCATTAAGGAATTAATTGACTCCCAAATACCCATTTTAGGAATTTGTCTAGGGCATCAATTAATAGCTAAATCTTTGGGTGTAGAAACTTTCAAATTACCTTTTGGTCATAGGGGAGGGAATCAGCCTGTAAAAGATATCAAAAAAAATAGAGTTTATGTAACTGCTCAAAATCATGGATATGCTGTTTCTAATATAAAGAAACATAAAGATCTAGAAGTTACTCATATCAATATGAATGATGGGACAGTTTCAGGACTATCACATAAAAAATTGCCTGTGTTTTCAATTCAATATCATTCAGAAGCTTCTCCCGGGCCAAAAGATTCAGAATATATATTTGATGAATTTATAAAAAAAATAAATGATGAAAAGGAATAATTAATGAACAAGACAGTTTTAGTTGTAGGGTCAGGCCCAATTATAATTGGACAAGCTGCTGAGTTTGATTATGCAGGAGCTCAAGCTTGTAAGTCACTTAGAGAAGAGGGCTATAGAGTTGTTCTTATAAATTCTAATCCAGCAACAATAATGACAGATACTGAAATGGCAGATCGAATATATATAGAACCAATTACTCCTGAAATTGTGGAAAAAATTATCAAGAAAGAAAAACCTTTTGGAATTTTGGGGACTTTAGGAGGACAAACAGGATTAAACTTAACATCTGAGTTAAATAATCTAGGAATATTAGATAAACATAACGTTGAAATACTTGGTACCGATATTAATTCTATTGAAACAGCTGAAGATAGGGATAAATTCAGGTCTTTTTTGTTGGATATAAATCAACCAACTCCTCCTTCTATAGCTGTAAATAATTTAGAGGATGCTAAAAAAGCAGCAATCAAAATCGGCTTTCCAGTTGTAATAAGGCCTGCTTATACATTAGGTGGAACAGGTGGTGGAATTGCCAAAAATGAAGAAGAATTATTAGATATTGCAAATCAAGGTATAAATTTATCAAGAGTTGGTCAGGTATTAGTAGAAAAATCTCTTGTAGGTTGGAAAGAAGTTGAATATGAAGTTATGAGAGATAACGCAGGAAATGTCATAACAATATGTAATATGGAAAATTTAGATCCTATGGGAGTACATACTGGAGATTCAATTGTTGTTGCCCCATCTCAAACGTTGAATGATAAAGAATATCAGATGTTAAGAACTGCGAGTCTAGAAATAATTTCTAAATTAGAAATAAAAGGAGGATGCAATGTTCAATTAGCACTAAAACCTTCACAAATAGTGAAAGATCAATTAGGGAATGACTTTAATAATGACCCAGACTACTACATAATTGAAGTAAATCCTAGGGTATCAAGATCTTCTGCTTTAGCATCAAAAGCTACTGGATATCCAATAGCTCGAATTGCATCAAAAATAGCTGTTGGGAAGAATTTAGATGAGATAACTAATCCTGTGACTGGAAAAACATTTTCTGTTTTTGAACCTTCTTTAGATTATTGTGTTGTAAAAATACCTAGATGGCCATTTGATAAATTTCCTGATGCAGATAGAACTTTAGGTACACAAATGAAAGCCACAGGGGAAGTTATGGGCATCGAAAGAACTTTTGAAGCAGCTCTTCTAAAGTCTATTAGATCATTAGAAAATAATAAACCAGATTTACTATCATCTCCTGATAATGAAAATACTAATTTGCCAATGGATGATAGATTATGGGATATCGCAAAGAGAATTAGAAACGGTTCGAATGCTTTGCTTGAAACCCAAAGAACATTTATAGATTACTGGTTTACAAATGCTATAGAAAAAATAATTGAGACTGAAAAGTTATTAATTGATAGCGATTTATCAAGTGAAATAATTCTTGATGCTAAAACTAAAGGATTTTCAGATAACTATATTGCAAAACTAAAGAAATGCAGTGAATCTGATATAAGAAAATTTAGAAAAGAAAATAGAATTATTCCAACTTATAAAATGGTTGATACTTGTGCTGCAGAATTTGAAGCTATCACTACTTATTTTTATAGCACTTATGAATTTGAAAATGAGGCAATTGCATTAGAAGGTGATAAAGCTATTGTTTTGGGCTCTGGTCCAATTAGAATTGGTCAAGGTATTGAATTTGATTATTGTTCTGTTCATGCATCTCGGAGTTTACTTGAAGATAATATTAAGTCCATACTAATAAACTCAAATCCAGAAACAGTGTCGACAGATTTTGACACTTCTTCAAGATTATATTTTGAACCACTAGATTCTGAAAGTGTTTTGGATATTATTGAAAATGAGTTTGATGGAAAGTCAAATATAAAATCTATGGTTCAATTTGGTGGTCAAACAGCTATTAATATGTCTCAAGTTTTAGGTCAATATAATATGCCAATTTTAGGATCTTCAGCAGAAGTTATAAATGATGCATCAGAAAGAGGAAGATTTGAGAATATAGCCAAGAAAGCGAATGTATTACAACCATCAGGGGCCGCAACTCGAAATTTAGATGATGCACTAAAAATCGCATCAAAAGTTTCATATCCAGTTATGGTTAGGCCATCATATGTTTTAGGCGGAAGAGCAATGGAAATAGTTCATTCAGAGAATGAATTAAAGAGATATTTTACTCGCGCCCAAAATTATGTTCCTGGTCAGACTATTTTAGTGGATCAATATATTTCAGGTATTGAAATAGAGATTGATGCTATTTGTGATGGAGATAATGTACTAATACCTGGAATTATGCAGCATGTTGAGAGAGCAGGTGTGCATTCTGGAGATAGTACAGCAGTTTATCCTGCTTATGATCTGTCAGAAAATGAAAAAAGCGAAATAGTTGAAGCAACCAAAAAACTAGGAATAACATTGGGAATCAAAGGTCTAATGAATATTCAGTTTATAGTCAAAAGGTCAAAAAAATCTTTCTTTGATAATAATTCACATAATAGTAATGACGAGAAATCAAAGCTATATGTTATTGAGGTAAATCCTCGATCTAGTAGAACCATACCATTTATTTCAAAAATAACTGGTATACCAATGATAAAACTTGCTGTAAAAGTAATGTATGGTAAAAAACTATTAGATCTTGGTTATGGTATAGATTTGGTACCAGAAAAAAAATTATTTGCGGTAAAATCACCAGTCTTTTCTATGTCAAAATTATCAGGAGTAGATACATATTTGGGTCCTGAAATGAAATCAACTGGTGAAGTTATGGGAATAGATGATAATTTACCAGACGCTATGAAAAAAGCAATGATTGCTTCGGGGTTAGAAGTAAATGAAAAGACAAGTTTTTTACTGTCTATTGCTGATAGAGATAAAGAAGATTCATTAGATTTTATCAAGAAATTAAAAGCTAATGGAAATACTATTTATGCAACTGAAGGAACTTATAATTTTCTAAAATCTAAAGGTTTTGACTCCATTAAGATTAACAAAATCCTTTCTGAATCACCAACTGTAATTGATATTATTAATGAAGGAAAAGTAGGAGCGGTTCTTAATACAGTTACTGGAAATAGAAATTCAATTCAAGATGGATATCATATAAGAAGAAAAGCTACAGAATTTTCAATTCCTTGCTATACTTCTATCGACACGGCTTATGCGACTATTATGAATAGTTCTTCAAAAAGTCTGAAGGTTAGTACCTTTGATGATTACTTAGATTGATTTATGCTTTTATAGCCCTGACAGACAACCAGTTTCTTGGTACTGTTGTGAGAGACATCTCACTAAATACTTCTTTGAGGGCTTTTTGCAAAGTTTTCTTACCTATATCTAAAGGTACCCCAGGTAGAACTCCTTCAATCCAATCTCTAAACTCACTTATGTAATGAAAACCATCTATTGGAACTTGATATGATTTAGCTTTTATGTGTTCGATTTTATAGCCTGTTTTTTCTAGTAGAGAAACATAATCTTCAGGTCTTAATTGTTGCCTTGAAGATACCTTTTCAGATTTCTTAGGTCTCATTTTGTGATCTTTACTTAAGAGTCTAAGTGACCTAAACATCCATTTTCTATAAAATTCATGAGACTCCTCAGGGTGCGAACCATCATAAAAAGAAGTATTAAATGCAAGTACACCTCTACTATTTAGTTTTCCACCAATGTCTTCAAGTAATTTTAATTTATTTGGTACGTAATGAATGGAATTACAATAGATCATTGCATCAGCTTTATCCCTAACAGCATCTGTAAGATTTTGAACTTCAGAATGAATAAATCTTACAATAGGACTATTTTCTAATTCAGATGCAGCAGTTTTGAGCGCACTTTTTGAGCTATCTACTGCATAAATTACAGAGTCTTTAGCTGATATTATTTTTTCTAAAATAAGTTTTGTAATATTGCCTGTCCCACAACCTAAATCAACTATTGATTTTTTATCATAAATATTGGCCAGCTCAATGAATTCAGAGTTAATTGAACTATAGAAGGGTAAATTTGCAAACGCATTAAATGCATATTGTTCACTTTGAGTTTGATTTGCCATTTTATAAATTAGTTATGTTTTATTAAAATATATTATAATTTCATATATTAATGTATCCCAAGTAGACTAAATTAATCAATATTTCAAACAAAGTATAGATGAAAATAAATCAACTGATAAAAATTCCATTAGTAATATTACTGACTTTATTTTTTATAATTTCATGTGATGAAGATAGTAAAATAATAATGGCTGCTGCATCTTTAGAAGAAATATTAAACGATCACAAAGATGAATTTATTAATAGTGAGCAAATTTATTTAAATTATGGAGGGTCATTGAGTCTAGCAAGAAGAATTGAAACTAACCAAAATAAAATAGGGGCAGTTATCTTTTCATCTAATGAATCATTTCAAGTCATAAAAGATATGAATATTATTAAAGAAGATTCAATTTCTACATTAGCATATAATTCACTAGTTATTGTTTCTTCTGAAAAAAAATTTAATTCCCTAGAAGATGTAAAAAGTTCTAGAAATAAATTATTAATTGCTGATCCAAAAGTTGCTCCCGCTGGCATTTACTCAAAGCAAGCTGTAGAAAAATTATTTGAATATGATTATATAAAAGAAAATATATTGACTTCAGGTGATGTAAGTTCTGTTTCTAATCTTATTAGGACTAACAAAAATATGTTTGGAATTGTTTACAAGACTGAAGCGGTAAAGAATAATCTTAATATTGTATTTAATATACCAAATAATTTTCACGATAAAATAGAATATAAAGTAGGTATTCTTAAATCAAATAAAAGCAAATACGTTGAAGAGTTTATTTTGACTTTGCAATCCAAAAAAAATCAAAATAACTTGAGAGAATTAGGATTTATAGTTAAGTAAATGGATATTATAGGAATAATTTTTACTACTCTCAAAATCACAATTTTATCTACACTAATCAGTTTTCTTTCATCTGTAATCCTATCTTTATTAGTGCTGAAGTATAGAAAAATTATTCTAATAGTTGATGTAATAACAACTTTACCACTTGCATTGCCCCCTGTACTAACTGGGTACTTCATAATATATATAAGTAACGGTTATCTTACTTTTAATTGGCTAGGGGGTAGCTTGGCTTGTGCAATAATTTCACTCCCACTTGTATATAGAACAATTTTTGTTTCTATTTCTTCTATTAATGCAAATATAGTAAATACCTCAAGAATTCTTGGTGCGAGTAGGATACAAACATTCTTTTTGGTAGTATTACCAACACTCAAAATTGGTATCTTTACTTCAATATTTTTAGGCTTTATAAGATCAATTTCAGAGTTTGGAGCAACTATGATCGTTTCTGGAAATATTTCAGGTGAAACACAAACACTTTCAACTGGTATTTACACTGCAATACTTAATGGTGATGATAATAGTCTATTTATTTTGACCTTATCTTCTATATTCTTGGCTCTATTTTCAATAATAATATTTAACATAATCAGAAGAAATCAAAAGGCTTTGAATTTTTATGAATAAAATAGATTTTAAACTAAAAATAAATTTACCTAATTTTACGCTTAGATCTGAATCTAATTTTTCTCAAGGCTTAAACTATATTTGGGGAAGATCCGGTCAGGGAAAATCTACTCTATTAAATTCAATATCAGGATTTATAAAAAACTGTGAGGGATTTATAAATGTTAATGATGAAATAATTTTTTCTTCTGAAAATAAAAAGTCTCTTCCTCCAGAAAAGCGGAAAATTTCATATGTTCAACAAAATGATCTACTTTTTAGTAACTTAACTGTTTATGAAAATCTTAAGTTTGGGTATCAATTTCTTAATGAGAAAGATAAAAAAATAACCCCAAATGAGTGTGCTAGTTATTTTAACGTAGAAGAATTATTAAATTTATACCCTAATGAATTATCAGGAGGACAAAAGCAGAGAGTATCATTAGCAAGAGCTTTTTCTCGAAATGCCGGAGTTGTTTTGCTAGATGAACCAATTAATTCTCTTGATGCTTTTTCAAGAAAAGATATCTTAGGAAAAATAGAAAAGATAACCAATGAACTAAATTTATGTTTATTATTTGTAACACATTACATAGAAGATATTTTCGAAATATCTAACGATATTTTGCTAGTGGAAAATGGAACTGCTAATAAAAAAATTAATAAAAAAGATATTTTTAATCATTGGGAAGAAGAAGATGTACTAAATCAAATAGTTGATAACGCAGAATTTGAAGGGAAATTTTTTAATTCAAACTCTGTTATGATTTCAAAAAAGAAATTTGATCATACCAATCACGGATTTTATTTTTCTGGAATAATTGATCAAATTATAAATAATAAAAATAATTCACTACTAAATATAGATTGTAAAAAAAATTACTTTATTTCAATTGATAACAAAATACTTAATAGTTTAGACTTATCTAAAGGTTCTCAAGTAGAATGCTTTGTTTATAAAAACTTAATCATATGAAATCTTTTAATGAAAATCTTCTAGATAATATAAAAAATAAAAAATCTTTTCTAATAGTTGGATTAGATCCTAATTTAGCTAAAATGCCCACAAAGAACATATATGATTTTAATCGAGAAATTATTGATAATACTTATGATTTAGTTGTTGGTTATAAACCTCAAATGGCTTTTTATGAATCTTATGGTTTTGATGGACTCAAGGCGCTAGAAAAGACCATAGACTATATAAAGAACTTACCAGAAAAAAAAATTATAATTGGTGATTGCAAAAGATCTGATATTGATTCAACCAGTGAAGCTTATTCTAAAGCAATGTTTGAATTTTGGGATTTTGATTCTGTAACTATTGTTCCTTACTTCGGAAGAGATGGAATATTACCTTTCATTAATAGATCAGACAAAGGTGTATTCATTGTATGCAGATCATCAAATAAATCAGCTGGTGAATTTCAAGACTTATTTTCTGAAAAAGAGCAACTAACTTTATACGAGAAAGTTGCACTAATATCTTCGGAGCTAAATATAAAAGATAATGTAGGTCTAGTAATGGGAGCAACTTATCCTAAAGAACTAGAAATTATAAGAAATTTAGTTCCTAGTCTACCTTTTCTGATACCAGGTATAGGTCATCAAAAGGGAGATTTAGCTGAAGTACTTAATAAGTCAATATTGGATAAACCCATAATATTATTAAATTCCTCTAGAGGAATAATTTATGCTTCATCTAAAATTGGAGATTACGGACAAAAGGCAAGGACTAAAGTTTTGGAAATAAATAATGAAATTTCTAAAATATATTCGTTTTAAGAGTCATAAAATTTATTGACCTAAATTCTAAATTATATATTCTATTATTATGGATGAAATGATAATAGACAGCTTAAAAATAAATACAATGGGGCAGAGAGTATTAATATTAAAGCAAAAAAAAGGCTCCTTATTTTTAGCTATTTGGATAGCTGCAGCTGAGGCAGATGCTATAGCAATAAGAATGCAGAAGGTAGAAATACCTAGACCCTTAACTCATGATTTGCTTTGCAATGCGATTGAAAAATCAGGTGGAAAAATAAAATCAGTTCAAATAGAAAAAGTTGATAATGGCACCTTCTATGGTTCAATATCAATTATTCAACAAAATTCTCAAAATAATGAATTGATTTTAGATTCTAGACCATCTGATGCTATGGTTATTGCTCTTAAATTAAATATCCCAATTCTCTGTGATAAATCTGTTTTGGAAAAAGCTGGGTTTAAAAAATCTAAACTTGATATTGATAATCCTATTGAATCGGATGCAATCTCTGAAGGTAATGTTGAAAAAGATAACTATTCACCATTAGGTGAAAAAGAAAGAAAGAGTCTTTCAGTATTTGAATCTTTTATTGATACCCTGGACATAGATGAGTAAAAAAATAAAACCTCATGAAACTTCAACAAAATTAATTTTTTCCACAATTTTTCTTGTCGGTAAATATTTAGGATTAGGCTGGATAATTATTACTCCTACTATAATCTTCACTTTTGGAGGTAATTTTTTGGATAATATGTTAAATCTTGGCTATTTAATGACCTTAATGGGTTTGATGATTGGGTTAATTATAGGTATTATTGGAACGGTTAGAATTTTAAAAAGTTAAATGTAATAAAGTATGTTTTTGAAACCAAAATTTATAATTATATTTTCTTCAATTTCTGTAATATTTGTTTTATCTGTTTTAGGTGGTGCTCTTGGAGCCAGTTTTGGCTTTGGATTTCTAGGCGGTCCGATGCCTTTCATTTCAATAGCGGCAGAATCTGTTTATAGTATTTCTTCTCCATTTTCATATAATCTAAAAAATTCAACAGTGATGCTTTGGATAGCTATGATAGTTTTGATAATAATTTCTTGGAGAGCTACAAGAAATATCAAAGAAATTCCATCAGGTCTTCAAAATATATTTGAATTACTATTCCAATTTTTTATCGATACTGCAGATGAAGCTGGTGGTAAAAAAGCAAGAAGATTTCTACCGGTTGTAATAACTATTTTTCTCGGAGTTCTGGCTTTCAACTGGATGGGAATTCTACCGGGTGTGGGTTCAATCGGTAAGGTAGAAACAATTGAAGAATGGGTCCACCATCATTCACATTCTGGTCATTGTTATGATGTTGCAAAAGGATCGGAAAATAAAAATATTGATAAGTATTTATTGGCTGAACTATGCGTATTAGAGGAAGATGCATCCCATGGGTTTGTTGTTTTTGACGATTTTAGTTCAATAAACTTAATGCCTTTAGGTAGAGGAGAATCAACTAGAGCTCCTCTGCATTCAATTGGTGACTACGAAGTTCAAAATATAATTGATATTAAGAAGAAAATCACAGCAGGTACTAAACCTGAAGATGTACAAGAACTGACAATAATTAGAGAAAATATAAAGAATGGTAAAGTATTGAAACTTTACAAAAATCCTGACGATGGAAGTATTAGCCCTAATTCTTATCTAGGAAAGAAAACAGGAGAACTGATTCCATTTTTTAGAGGGGCATCTACTGATGTAAATACAACTCTTGCAATAGCGATTTTTTCTATGATTGCTATTCAATTTTGGGGATTTTCATCATTAGGGTTTTCTGGTTACGGAGGTAAATTTATCAATTTTTCTCACGGACCAATAAATGCCTTTGTTGGCATTTTAGAATTATTTGGAGAATTTGCTAAAACTATAAGTTTTACTTTTAGGCTTTTTGGAAATATGTTTGCAGGAGAAATAGTTTTAATATCCATGGGATTTTTACTTCCTCTCATAGGGATGATTCCTTTTATGGGATTAGAGCTTTTTGTCGGAGTAATCCAAGCATTTATATTTTCGATGTTAACATTAGTTTTTGGTGTGATGGCAATTACCTCACACTCAGAGCATGAGGAGCATGAATAGCAAGTTTTAAAAAAAAACAAATGAAGGGAGCATGAAATGGCAAGTGAATATCAACCAATTGGAGCAGCATTATCCATGGGACTGGGAGCGATAGGTTCAGCATTAGGTATAGGAATGCTAGCTAATGGAGCTTTACAATCTCTAGGAAGAAATCCTGAGGCAAGAGGTCCAATTCAACAGAGTATGATTTTAGCTATTGCTTTTACAGAAGCTATAGCAATTTATTCTCTTGTTGTAGCCATATTAATATTATTTGTACTGTAAATTATTTTTTTTACTATAAAGTTTTCAGCTGATTCTATCAGCTGAAAAAGGAGAATAAAAATATGGATGCATTAGGTATAAACTTATCAGGGTTGATAACCCAACTACTTAGTTTTACTGTTTTATTTTTAATACTAAGAAAGTTGCTCTTTGGCCCTATAAGTTCTGTTTTACAAAGTAGAGCTACAAAAATTCAAGAAAGTCTTGAAGCCGCAGAAAGAGTTAAAAATGAAGCTGATGAATCTGCCGAGAAATTAGAAAAAGAAATCAATTTAGCTAGGCAAGAAGGTCAAAAGCTAATAAGTGACGCTAGGGAAGCGGCTGAAAAGTTTAAAGAGCAAGAAATGAATAAAGCTCAAAAAGAATCACAAGAAATTATTGATAAAGCGAATAAAGCTATTGAAAAAGAGAAAGATCTTGCAATTCAGTCTGTTAGAAAAGAATTTTCTTCTCTAGTTATTTCTGCAGCATCAAAGGTAGTAGATAAATCAATTGATGAAAAAGATCATAAAAAAATAATAGATAGCGCTTTAGAGGAAGAAATAAAAAAGAATTAATATGGTAAGTTCAGTAGTCAAAAGATATGGAAAAGCAATATTAGAAATTGCATTAGAATCTAAAAAAATTGATAGTTGGATAAAAAATTTTGAAGATTCTGAAGAAATAATTCTAGACGAGGATTTATTTTCTTTCTTAAGCTCTCCTCAGGTTCCTATTTCAGAGAAATTAAATTCAATTGACACTCTGATGAATGATTATGAGACTTTATTTATTAATTTTTTGAAAGTTTTAATAATTAGGTCGCAAGTTGAGCTTTTCTTGCCTATAAAGGAAGAGTTCTTTGATCAGAATAAGATCCTTGAGGGCAAAGTTTTAGCAAATATAACAACTTCTGTGAAATTAGATAGGACTCAAAAAGACTTATTGACCAAGAAAATATGTGATATTTTTGAAGTAAATGAAGTCGAAATAATTGAGCATAAAGATGAGTCAATAATTGGAGGATTCATAATCAAGGTTGGAGATACAATAATTGATTCATCAACAAAAAATAAACTTAATGGATTAGAAAAATATTTATTAAGATCAACGACATTAAAGTAATAATGGAGAAATATTATGTCACCAAATAGTCAAGATATAGCATCAATAATTAAAAAACAAATTGAGGAATTTGGAGGGGACTTCTCAATGGTAGATATTGGAACCGTTGTAGAAGCAGGAGATGGTGTTGTCAGGATTCATGGATTATCAGGGGTTAAAGTCAATGAATTACTTCAATTTCCAAATGATATTATTGGCCTAGCCCTAAATCTAGAGGAAGATAGTGTAGGAGCAGTTATACTTGGTGATTATCTTGGAATTAAGGAAGGTGATGAAGTGCGTTCAACTGGAAGAATAGTTGAAGTGCCGGTCGGAGAAAATTTACTAGGTAGGGTAGTTGATCCATTAGGAAGACCTCTAGATGGGAAAGGTGATATAGATACATCAGATTCACTGCCTGTTGAAAAAATAGCAGCAGGTGTTGTTGAAAGGAAGTCAATTGATCAACCTGTTCAATTTGGTCTAAAAATTGTTGATGCCATGGTACCAGTTGGAAGAGGTCAAAGAGAACTTGTTATCGGAGATAGAACTACTGGAAAAACCTCTTTATGTGTTGATGCATTAATCAATCAGAAAGATTCAGATATTATTGGAATTTATGTTGCTATAGGTCAAAAAGCTTCAAAGGTTTCTCAAGTTGTTACAAGATTTGAAGAACAAGGAGCTTTGGAAAATACAATTATTGTTACCGCTAACGCATCAGACTCTGCAGCATTACAATATCTTGCTCCATATGCTGGAGTGACTATGGCTGAGTACTTTATGTCTCAAGGAAAAGATGTCTTGATAGTTTATGATGACTTGAGTAAACATGCATGGGCATATAGGCAAATGTCACTTCTGCTTAGAAGGCCTCCAGGTAGAGAAGCATATCCAGGAGATGTTTTTTATCTTCACTCAAGATTACTTGAAAGAGCAGCTAAATTAGATGAAAAATATGGAGGTGGATCTATAACTGCATTGCCTATTATTGAAACTCAAGCAGGTGATGTTTCAGGTTACATCCCTACAAATGTTATATCTATTACTGATGGGCAACTATATTTAGAACCAGACTTGTTTAACTCAGGTGTAAGGCCTGCAGTTAACGCTGGATTATCAGTAACTAGAGTTGGATCATCTGCACAGAGAAAAGCAATGAAAGAAGTTTCAGGCTCATTAAAAGGTGAGATGGCGCAGTATGATTCCTTAAAAACTTTTGCTCAGTTTGGTACTGATGATTTGGATGCTATTACAAAACAACAACTGGCTCGTGGAGAAAGATTAACAGAACTTCTTAAACAAAATGAAAATCAACCACTATCATTTGAAAATCAGGTATCAATTTTCTATGCTGCTAACCAAGGAGCACTTGATGATGTTGAAATAGACCAAATTCCGGATTTTGAAAATCAATGGTATGATTTTGTATCTGCAAATTTACCAGAGGTTATGAAAAGTATATCTGAAGAAGGTGAACTTTCTGATTCATCCAAAAAGAGCTTAGATGATGCACTAAAGACATTCAAAGGAACATTTGGGAAGTAGTTAAATGCCAAGTACTAAAGAATTAAGAGCAAGAATCAGATCGGTTAGTAACACTTCAAAGGTTACTGGAGCTATGCAACTTATAGCAGCTTCAAAAATGAGAAGAGCTCAGCAGAATGTATTAAAAGGTAAGAAATATTCAGAAACTCTTCATAAACTTCTTATGAATTTATCAAGTTCTCTTGATCAAGATCAAAGTAATATTCCCTTGCTAGAAAAGCGTGAGGTAAAGAATAAGCTCATGATTCTAATCACTCCTGAAAGAGGTTTAGCGGGAGCATTAGTAGGAAATATTACCAGAAAAGCTTTTGAAATAATTAGTTCATCTGATGTAAAGTATAGTATCTTATCTGTTGGTAAAAAAGGCTACAGATTTGTTAATTCTAGAGGTCAAAAAATTTTAGAGCAACTAGAAATTCCAGATAGACCAGAAATTAGTGATACATATAAGATATCTGAAATTGCAATTGATGGTTTCATTGATGGTAAATGGGATCAAGTTGATATAGTTTTTAGTGAATTTTTCACGACAACATCGCAAATTCCTAAATCTCAAACAATTTTACCAATCAAAAATGATTCAGATGATGAAATCAATGAAAACCTTGATTATATTTATGAACCTTCATCATATGAAGTTCTATTTGATCTAACTCCAAAATATGTTAGATCTCAAATTTATCAATCTATTTTGGAAGCTTTTGCTAGTGAACATTCTGCAAGAATGGTTGCAATGCAAAATGCAACCGATAATGCAAATGAATTAATAGGTCAACTTACATTAGACCTAAACAAAGCAAGGCAAGAAACTATAACTGCAGAATTATTAGATCTAATAGGTGGAATTTCTGCATTAGAAGGCAAATAAAGGAGATTTACTATGGCTAAAGGTGATAAAGGAAAAGTTGTACAAGTTATTGGAACTGTTGTGGACGTTGAGTTCGACCAAAATCAGCTTCCTGAAATTTTTCACGCACTTGAACTTGAAAACGAAGGTGAAAGATTAGTTTTAGAAGTTGAACAGCATGTAGGTAACTCTTGGGCTAGATGCCTTGCTCTAGGTCCAACTGAAGGCTTATCAAGAGGAGTAGAAGTTCTTGATACTGGTGCGCCTGTTTCTGTTCCTGTGGGAAAAGATTCTCTTGGAAGATTATTTAATGTAATTGGTGACCCTATAGATGATGGAGAGCCTATAAATAAGGAAGCAATAAGGTGGCCAATTCACAGAAAAGCACCAGATTTTGATCAACAATCGGGTTCTGTTGAAGTTCTAGAAACAGGTATAAAAGTCTTAGATCTTATAACTCCTTTTGCAAAAGGTGGAAAGATTGGAGCATATGGCGGTGCAGGAGTTGGTAAAACTGTAATTATTACAGAATTGATAAGAAATATTGCTCAAGAGCACTCTGGTGTTTCCGTATTTGCCGGAGTGGGAGAAAGATCGAGAGAAGGTAATGATCTTTATCATGAGATGCAAGATTATGGTGTTCTAAATTCAACTGCGCTTGTATTCGGTCAAATGAATGAGCCTCCTGGAACTCGTGCTAGAATAGCTCTTACAGGTTTAACTATGGCAGAGTATTTTAGAGATGAACAAAAACAAGACGTTTTGCTCTTCGTTGATAATATATATAGATATATTCTTGCTGGTATGGAAGTTTCTGCTTTACTAGGTCGAATGCCTTCAGCTGTTGGTTACCAACCAACTCTATCAACTGAAATGGGAGATCTTGAAGAAAGAATAACTACTACTGTAAATGGTTCAATTACTTCTTTTCAAGCAGTTTATGTTCCTGCAGATGACTACACAGATCCTGGAATTGTTACAACATTTGGTCACTTAGATGCAAATGTTTCTTTAGATAGATCTCTCGCAGCTCAATTTTTATTTCCAGCAGTAGATCCTCTAGCTTCTAATTCTAGAATAATGGAACCAGCAATTGTTGGAGAAGATCATTACAATGCAGCAAGAGGAGTCCAACAAGTTCTACAAAGATATAAAGATCTCCAAGACGTTATAGCTATTTTAGGAATAGATGAATTGTCAGAAGAAGATCAAATAATAGTTGCAAGAGCAAGAAAAATACAAAGATTTCTAACTCAACCCTTCTTTGTAGGAGAAGTTTTTACAGGAATTCCAGGAAAATATGTACCTGTAGCTGACACCGTAAGAGGATTTTTAGAAATTATTGATGGAAAACATGACGATCTGCCAGAACAAGCGTTTTATATGGTTGGAGGTATAGAAGAAGCTGTAGCTAAAGCTGAAGAAATGAATAAGCAAATAGAAAGTAAATAGATGGCAAATAATCTCAATGTAAATATAGTGTCTCCTTCAGGAGAAGTTTTTTCGGGTGAAGCTAAAAGTGTTCAGGTACCCGGCTCGCTAGGCCAAATGACAATATTACCCAGCCACGCCGCGATTCTTTCAACTTTGAATAAAGGGAAAATTTCTGTGACAAGTGAAATAGATAAAGTTACGGATTTCGAAATTGATTCAGGGTTTATTGAGAATTCAAATGATACATTGACAATAATAATAGAAAAGCTAGCTAATATATAACTATATTATTTGTTAAGCAACCTTGCTTGATTGTAATTTTTTCAATAAGCCTAAAGCTTCTACCTTAGTAATTTCTCGGCTACATTGTATACAAGTAAGATGATATTTTCCTTGCGAGTCTGTGTTTATTTCAACGTCCCCTTTTGCTTTGCATGGGCAGCACTTAGAATAAATCACTTGTACTCCTTTATTTAAAATTTAATATTTTCAAAAGATATAATAACTTCATTTATCGTAATAAGTCAAGCATAATAATAATTTAATCGTTAACAAAATGTAAACAATAATTTTTTTTATGTTTATTTGAACGAAATCAATTCTTATATAATTGACATGATGCGTGTTAACTATTATTATGTAACTTAAGGGAGTTTTATGATTAGTAATAGAGGTTGGATAATTTCTAAAACTGTTTCAATTTCAACTAAGCAAGATCAAAGTTTTGAAAGTGAACAATTTAATTACGACCCTGTTCTAGGAGTTTATACAATTAGTGTTGCTTCTGAACTTATATCTATGCATCCAAATACTCTCAGAAAATATGATAGAAATGGTATAGTTAAACCTTCAAGAACTGATGGGAAACGTAGATTGTATTCCGAAAATGATCTTCTTAGGTTGCAAATTGTAAAATTGTTAACAGAAAAATATGGATTAAACCTAGAAGGTGCTAAATTAGTTTTAGCATTGTCAATGAAAATTAAGGAAGTTGTAAATTTACTTGAGCAGGGAGTAAGTAACCAAGTCTATAAGAATTCTGCAAAAGTTGCCTCTAAAGAATTAAGAAAACTTTTTTTAGATTTAGGGATAAAAATATAATTATGGCTAAGAAAATTAAAGAATTAGAAGATGAAATATCTCAACTTATTTCTGAAAAAGATAAATACTTAAACATTGCTCAAAGAGCACAAGCAGACTTAGTGAACTTTAGAAAAAAATCATCTCAAGACCTTATAGAATCTGAAGAACGTTCTTACAGAAAAATTTTTCATCAGCTTATACTAGTACTTGATCAATTCACTATTGCCATGTCAGCAAAAGTTAATACAAAAACCTATAAATCCTGGAAAGAAGGAATAGGATCTATAAATAGAAATTTTATTTCTATGCTTTCAAGTTTTGATATGACTGAAATACATTATGAATCAGGCGATATATTTGATCCAAATATACATGAAGCTATTTCAAGAGTTGATTCAGAAAATCATAAAGATGGAGAAATTGTTAGAGAAATATCCCCTGGTTATAAGCACAAAGATTATCTCTTGAGGCCAATATTAGTTGAGATAGCAATAAATAAGAAAAATAAATAATATAAATAATATAAAGGAATAATAATGTCAAAAGTAATTGGAATTGATTTAGGTACAACAAATTCAGCGATGGCTGTAATGGATTCAGGAGAACCTTCTGTAATTGAAAATAATGAAGGAAAAAGAACCACTCCTTCAGTTGTTGCATTAAACACAAAATCTAACGAAAGATTTGTCGGTGAAACAGCAAAAAGACAGTCAATAACAAACCCAGAAAATACAGTTTATTCAGCCAAAAGATTTATGGGAAGAAGATTTAACGACGGAGATCTTAAAAAAGAAATTTCTAGAGTATCTTATGGCATTAATAAAAGAGGAAATGGAGACGTTGGTATAAAGTTAGGTGAGAAAGATCATGCCCCAGCCGAAATTTCTGCGATGGTTCTTAGAAAACTTAAGGAAGATGCTGAAAATAAGTTAGGTGAAAAGGTTGATCAAGCGGTTATTACAGTTCCTGCTTATTTCAATGATTCTCAAAGAGAAGCTACCAAAGTTGCTGGCCAAATTGCAGGATTAGAAGTACTAAGAATTATTAATGAGCCAACTGCTGCTTCACTTGCTTACGGACTTGATAAAGAAGGTGATAGAACTATAGCAGTTTATGATCTAGGTGGAGGAACATTTGATGTTACAATATTGCAACTTGGAGAAGGTGTATTTGAAGTCAAATCTACCAATGGAGATACTCAATTAGGAGGCGATGATTTTGATAACACATTAGTAGATTTTATTTGTGATGACTTTCAGAGTGAAAATGGTATAGATCTTAAAAAAGATGCTGCAGCACTACAAAGAATTAGGGTTGAAGCCGAAAGATCTAAGATTGAATTATCATCATTAAATCAAACTGAAATTAATCTTCCTTTTATTTCAGCTGACTCAAATGGTCCAAAACATCTTCAGATGACTCTATCTAGATCCAAGTTAGAAGAACTTACTACAACTTTAGTCGAAAAAACAGTAAAACCAACTCTTAATGCACTTAAGGATGCTGGTGTGAAACCTGAAGAAATAAATGAAGTTGTTCTTGTTGGTGGAATGACTAGGATGCCATTAGTTGCTGAAAAAGTTAAGGAATTATTCAAAAAAGAACCTAATAAAACAATTAATCCTGACGAAGTAGTAGCTTTAGGTGCAGCTATTCAAGCAGGGGTATTGCAAGGCGATGTTAAGGATGTTCTTTTACTAGATGTAACTCCTCTAACATTAGGCATAGAAACCCTTGGAGGGGTTAAGACTCCATTGATTGAAAGAAATACCACTATCCCAACATCAAAAACTGAAACATTCACAACAGCTGCTGATAATCAACCTAGTGTAGAAATTCATGTTGTTCAAGGTGAAAGAGATATGGCTAATGATAATGTTTCAATAGGAAGATTTTCCTTAGATGGAATCCAACCTGCCCCTAGAGGAATTCCTCAAATAGATGTAACTTTCGATATTGATGCTGATGGTATAGTAACTGTTAAAGCCAAAGATAGAGCAACTAATAAGGAACAACAAATTACAATAACTGGAAGATCAGGAATGTCTGATGATGAAATAGATAAGATAGTCAAAGATGCTGAAAAAAATGCTGAAGAAGATAAAAAATTAAGATCAAAAATTGAAGCAAAAAATTCATCAGAAGCAGTTATTTATCAGGCCGAAAAATTAATATCTGAAAATTCAGACAAAGTTCCGGAAAATATAACCGCTGACTTGCAAACAGAAATAGATAACCTGAAATCAATAATTTCTAATGAAGAATCTGAAGCAGAAGTAATCAATGAAGGATTAGAAAAATTGAATGTTGCTTTGCAAGCATTTGGACAAAATTTACCACAACAGGAAAATAATGATACTAACCCTCCAAATGATAGTGACAATCCAAGTGATGATGATACTGTTGATGGAGAATACAAAGAAGTATAGAGGGTATAAGATGAAAATTTATCAAATAGATGAAAAAGTTGTTGTAGATGATGGAGAAAAAATAAGTGATATTACAAAATTAAGACCTTCTATAAAATCGTCCTTAGATTTAATTAAAGTTGCTCTGAGTAATGATATAACTGTTTCTGAGTATATTAGAAAAACTATAACTAAAAATAAGGAAAATTTATCTAAGTCCGAACTTATTAATGCAAGAATCCCTATAGATTCACCAGAAACTTGGGCTTTTGGTGTAACTTATGAAGATTCAATGAAAGAAAGGCAAGCTGAATCTGATACACCTGATGTTTATGGAAAAGTTTATGTAGCTGATAGGCCTGAAGCCTTTTTCAAAAGTACCCTTGCAAGATTGAAGGGCCCAAATGATAAAGTTGGAATTAGATTAGATTCAACTTGGGATGTGCCTGAGCCAGAGTTAACTTTTATTATTTATCAAGGAAAAATTATTGGTTTTACAGTTGGTAATGATATGTCTAGTAGGTCAATTGAGGGTGCAAATCCTCTCTATATACCTCAAGCCAAAATATTTAATAATTCTGCATCAATAGGACCTTGCTGGGTTCCTATTGAATTGATTGATTATAATAACCTAAAAGTAGAGATGATTATTACAAGGATTTCAGAAAAAGTCTTTTCAGGATCAGGTAGTACTAGCTTAATGAAAAGAAAGTGTGATGAGTTAAATGATTGGCTTCATAGAAGTAATGACATACCAGACGGAACAACTGTTATGACGGGTACAGGAACAATACCACCTGAAGACTTTACTTTGCAAGAAGGAGATGAAATCTCTATCACAATAGAAAATATTGGAACATTAGTAAACAAAGTTATTAAGGTTTAATTTATTGTTATAACTCTTATTAGGTTTGTGTTTCCCTTAAATCCTATTGGTAAACCTGCAACAACAACTATAGTATCTCCTATTGAAGCAAGTTTTTCCTCTAATACAAAGTTTTCTGAGAAAGTGAACATATCTTCAATATGATCAAAGCTTTCTACATTTATTGTATTAACTCCCCATCTTAAGCCTAGATTTATTGCTGCATTACTATCAGGAGATATAGCAACTACTGGCTGAGAAGGTCTATATGCTGCGACTCGAGCTGCTGTAGAACCAGATTCAGTAAATGCAACTATTAATTTTGCATCTAATTGATCAGCTATATTTGCTGCACCATAGGCTATTAATTCATCAATGATTTTTTTATTATTTGAATCTACTTGATTTAATTTTATACCTCTTAAAGTTTTGTGATTTATATCCTTTTCAGCAATTGTTGAAATTTCTCTCATAAAATCAACGGCTCTAATAGGATATTTACCTATAGAGGTTTCACCAGATAGCATAATGGCATCTGATCCATCTAAAACGGCATTATGAACGTCTGTAGACTCAGCTCTTGTGGGTTGAGGATTTTCAGTCATAGATTCTAGCATTTGAGTTGCAGTAATAACTTCTTTTCCTTTTTGATTACATAAATTTATAATAAATTTCTGAGCTGCTGGAACTTGAGAAATTGGTAAATGAACCCCAAGGTCTCCTCTCGCAACCATTATAGAATCGGAGTGATCTATTATTTCCTCTAAATTATCTAAAGCTAATTGTAGTTCAATTTTAGAAATTATCTTTAGATTTTTATCTTTAATTTTTTCCTTTACTCTAATTATGTCTTTGACATTTCTTACATAAGATAAACCTAAGTAATCGATATCATTCGAATTTACAAAATTAATTGCATTTTGAGTCTCTTCTGTAAAATAGTCTAATTTTGAAGGTAATCCTCTTGGTACAACAGCTTTATTACTAGTTATTTTTCCAGCTAATTGAACCTTTGTTTTAATTATTGTTTTATTTATCTCAGTGATCTCAAGTTCTACTGCTCCATCATCAACAAGAAGAACAGCTCCGTTCTTTACATCTTCATGTAATCCTGGTGGCCAGACTGATAATTCATCTTTATTCGAGTTACCGCAATTAAGGAATAATTCATCATCAATGTTTAAATCTAATGAATTATTCTTAATTTCTCCTAATCTATACTTAGGTCCAGGAAGATCAGCTAGGATAGGTATAGGGGAATCTAATTTTTTTGAAACATTTCTTATATTTGAAATTATATTGAGATGATCTAGTTCCTTTCCGTGAGAAAGATTAATTCTTGCTACATTCATACCTGACTTAATCAATTCTTCAATTATTTCAATTGAATCTGATGATGGACCGATGGTACAAACAATTTTAGTTTTTTGTAAATTCATTAAGATTTCCTTATTATCCTTAAAACCTTAAAATCTTTAAGAAATTAGAATTTGGTTTATCTCTTATGTTTCGTATTATATATTATAGAGAAAACACTACCATATAAATTGTGTCTGAAGAAAATATAAAATACTTTGAAATACAGAAATATGATACGGAAATAATATCATATAAAAATACTATTTCCTCAATCGATAAAAAATTGAGTGATAGACTTGGAATTTCAAATTATAAGAATAAACTAATGATAATAAAAGAAAAAATTGATGAACAAGAAAAAATTCAGAAAAAAATATTAAATTCAATTAAAGAAAATGAAGATTCTATTAATGCCATCAATTCAACAATTTATTCAGGAAAAATTAGAAATACTAAAGAATTAGAAGCCCTCGAAATTGAATTAAAAACAAAGTCAGAATTTATATCAAATATTCTGCCTAAAAAAGATATTGTTTCTGATAATCTTACTAAACTTTTTGAATTAAGAGACAATACTGAACTTAAGATTATAGATATTGAAGATAAGTGGGTTTCAGAAGAAAAAAAATTGATTGATGACAAAGAAAATCTTTCTCAAAAAATAGCAGCAAACCTAAGTGCAAAAAATTCCTTATACAGAAATCTAGATAAAAATATACTTAATCTCTATGAAAATTTCTTTTCTAAAAGTGGAAATATAGGTATTGGAAAATTAGAAAATAATAAATGTTCTTCTTGTAAAATTGAACTACCTAATGCATTTGTTGAAAAAATTAAGTCTTCAGATAAACCAATAATCTGTAATTGTGGAAAATCCTTACTAACGGAGTAGAAATTTTGAAATGTCTAGCATTACTAAGAGATTTAAGTAATACCGAAGAAAAAAATAAAGTAATAGATTTTTGTAAATATGAGAAATTAGATATAGATATTTTTTCAGAAAAATATGATTTTGAAGAAATTATTTCTATAATTGAAATAGATAATATTTTTAAAATT